>JAGARQ010000034.1 GCA_017622175.1 Bacilli bacterium
AGTTCTTCGTACTTATCATCCCAAGATAAGCGATATGAATCTTTTAAGTTAAATCCTAATAAATTTAAGTAATATAGAATTACTGATTTTGGATCTTTATCTTTACTTTTATTTTCTACTTCTATCGCAATCATAAATGGATAAATATCAACTACTACTTCAATATCATTATTTGAGAATACATGACGTTTTCTTTCATATGATTCTATAAGTTTCATATGGATGACATTTTCTAGTAAATAGATTAAATTATCTACTTCATTATAGTTGATTGATACTTCTACTTCTTCTTCAGTATTAATTTCTTCATTTAAGAAGTTTTCTTTACGTCGTTTATATGTAATCATACATTTTTTTATTTCATTATTAACTGTAGTTCTTACTCTGAAACGTGCATCTATTTCTTTAGAATAATAATCATATTCTTTCATTGGATGATTATATTGAATTGTTTTTTCATTGAAACAACCTTTATATGCTAACTCAGAAAATTTATGTAAATAATTTAGTATTTTTTCTTCTTCTGAAAGAGAATATAAAAATCTTACTTCTGTTTCTATGTTGCCATTTATATTATCTTGAGTTAAATCTTCACCTAATAGTAGTTCATATACTGAAGTATTTAAAATTTCTGAGATTGTTATTAATAATGTTAGGTCTGGCATATAATTGCCATTTTCCCAACGTGAGATTGTTTTGTCTGTTACATATAATCTTTCTGCGAGTTGTCTTTGAGTTATGCCAAGTTGGTTTCTTTTTTTGGCAATAAAAGAACCAATTTTATAATTATTCATAGGTTTCACCTACTTTCTTTGTTTGGTCATATTATACTAAAAGTATTTTTTTATTTAAACCCCATAAATAGCGAATTTTGTATTTATATACTGCTATATCAAGTATTTTAGGTATTTTTGTTTGACTTTCTAGTTTTTTTATGTTAAAGTTATTAAGCAGAACGAAATGACCAAAGGAGGAGAAATTATGGCAGTTAATGTAACAAGCAGAACTGGTAATGTTAAAAATAAAAGATCACATGCTTTAAACGCAACTAAAACAAGACAAAAATTAAATTTACAAGTTGTTAGACTTGATGATGGTTCAAAAGTTAGAATGTCTACTAAAGAAAAAAGAGCTTTATTAAAGAACCAAAAAGCTGCATAATTGATATGCAGTTTTTATTTTGTATTTATAAAAAATAAAAACTAGTAGTTACCTACTAGTTATTTTTTTATTCACAGATATAATTGTTTAAAGTATATTTTTGAATAATCATATCTTTTGTATCACCTAGAGAATCAGTTACTTGAGCAAATCCAAGTGCATTATGTGTTGGTGTTAGAGTTGCTTTATCTAATACTGATAAATCAGTTGTTATAATTGTTTGCATTCCTGTTTCTGTATATGTAGTTGCTGATGCATAACCATTTAATGTTAAGACATCTAATACACGATATTGATTGTAGTAGTTTTGAACTGCAGCTAAACCATTTACATCACCAGTAAGTGCATCTAGATTTAATGTCATTGTATATCTTTGTAGTTGGTTATCTTCATTAAAGATAAATTTGTATGATACTTTTCCAGAAGTTCCATCACCATTATTTGGACTTGTAAAAGTACAAGTAGCATCATTTGGTTTAATATTATTTAATACATTATCTGCATAAATAATTTCTACTGGATCTTCTTGTGACTTTGATGGTATTGCATCAATTGCAGTCATTATATTTGGATAAGAAATACCTAAAGTGATGGCAAGTATTCCTGCGAATGCAAATAATGCTGCTGGACGTTTACTTGTCTTTTTTTCATAATTAGCAATTTCTTGAACATCTGTTAAATTTAGAACTTGTGTTTTTGCTAGTTCTTCTTGTGAAACTTGTAAGCTTTGTTGTGTTTGTGTTGTTTGATTCATAATTCCACCTCTATCTTTATCTTATATATAACATTATAGCAAAGATTTAGAATTAATCAAACAAAAAAATAACTATTTCTAGTTATTTTTCATTCTTGCATCAAATTTCTTACGTTCTTCTGTATTTAAGATACGTTTTCTAATTCTAATGTGGTTTGGTGTTACCTCTACTAATTCATCTGAATTGATGTAATCTAATGCATATTCTAACGAAATTTGACGAGGTCTTTTTAATACTACTGTATGGTCTGATCCTGCAGCACGTGTGTTTGTTAATTGTTTTCCTTTTACTACGTTTACTGCTAAATCATTATCTCTATTACATTCACCTACTACCATACCTTCATATACTTCTGTACCAGGTTCAATAAACATAATTCCACGGTCTTCTAGGTTTCCGATTGAATATGCTGTTGATTGTCCATTTTCCATTGAAACTAAAACACCTAGTTTTCTTTCACCAATTATTCCTGTTTCATATGGCATATATTCTTTAAATGTATGGTTCATTATTCCATAACCTTTTGTTAGAGTCATGAAATCAGTTGAGAATCCAATTAATCCACGAGATGGAATTGTATAAAGTAATCTAACTTGATTTTCAAAGTTTGTCATACTTACCATTTTACCACCGCGAACTCCTAATTGTTCAATTACTGTACCTACTGAATCTTCTGGTACTTCAATTTGTAATTCTTCCCATGGTTCAAATTTTTGCCCATCTATTTCTTTAATAATTACACTTGGTTTTGATACTTCAAGTTCAAATCCTTCACGACGCATATTTTCAATTAAAATACTTAAGTGAAGTTCTCCACGTCCACTTACTAGGAATGATTCGTTAGTTGCTGGTTCAACTCTTAAACTTACATCTTTTTGAGTTTCACGCATTAATCTTTCTTCAATTTTTCTAGCAGTAACTATTTTTCCATCTTTACCAACAAATGGTGATGAGTTTGTACCAAATGTCATTTGTAATGTTGGTTCATCAATATGTAATTGTGGTAGTGGAAGAATATCAGTTGTATTACAGATTGTTTCTCCTACTGAAATATCAGCAAGTCCTGCAATTGCAACTAAATCTCCTGCTTCTGCTTCTTCAATTTCAATTCTTTTGTATCCATAGTATCCAAATAGTTTTTGAATTCTAAATTGTTTTGTTGTTCCATCTAATCTACAACATGTTACCATTTCACCTGTTTTTAATTTACCATTGTGAATACGTCCAATTCCAATTCTTCCAACAAACTCATTATAGTCTAATAATGCTGGTTGGAATTGTAATGGTTCATCAGCTGAACCAGTTGGTGCTGGAATTTCTTCTAATATTGTATCTAATACTTCTTGGAATCCTTCTGTTTGTGTTGATAAATCTTCACTGTATGAACATGTTCCATTTAATCCTGATGCATAAAGTACTTTAAAATCTAATTGACTATCGTCAGCTCCAAGTTCGATAAATAAATCTAATACTTCATCTACTACTTGACTACATCTTGCTGCTGGTTTGTCAACTTTATTAATAACAACAATTGGTTTTACTCCAGCTTCAAAAGCTTTCTTAAGTACGAATCTTGTTTGTGGCATAGCACCTTCATAAGCATCTACTACTAATAAAACACCATCAACCATATTCATGATACGTTCAACTTCTCCACCAAAGTCAGCATGTCCTGGAGTGTCTAAAATATTAATTCTTACTCCTTTATAATCGATTGCTGTTGTTTTAGCTAAGATTGTGATTCCTCTTTCTCTTTCTAAATCATTTGAATCCATTGATATATTTGATACATCTTCATTGTCTCTGAACATTCCAGAGTGTTTAATAATCCCGTCTACTAAAGTTGTTTTTCCATGATCGACATGGGCAATTATTGCGATATTTCTTTTTTCCATATATATACACCTCTTCTCGCGACGTTCACCATTATATCACAAAGCAAAAAAAAATACTAGATATTTCTAATATTTTTTTAACGTAACATAATATATTCAATATAATCAGATAAAGTTTTATATATTGGGAGATGCATATTATCTAAGATAGGATTATGTTTTTCTACTATTGCAGCTTTAAACTTATCAAGCATTTCATAATCATTAATATCATCACCTATTACATAAAACTCTTTTGGATTTAAATTTGCTACTTCAGCTAGCCTAAGAAGAGCTTGTTTTTTATCATTCTTTATATTATTAATATTTATATGTTTTCTACTTGCATAAGCATAAACATTTAACTCCTTAGCAATTTTTTTAGCTATTTCTATTCCATCTTCTTTATTTGTTGCATATAATGATGCAACTTTTATACAATCATTTGTATTTGTTGTGATGTTGTAACCATCTTCTAGATAAGGATCATAGCCATTTTCTTTTAAAATATTAAATGCTTTTTCTACAATATCTTTATCTAAATTAATTTTTTTTAAGCAATAATCTGTACTATCTAATATCATTGCGCCATCTGCACATACTAAATATGTATATGGAACATTCAATCTTGTTAGATCTGGTTTTATTTCCATATAAGTTCTTCCGGTAATAATACAAAAGATGTTTCCTTGAGCAATAAAATTTCTTGCAGATTCAATATTTTTCGTTGTTTTTAAGATATCATCTTTAAAATATAATGTATTATCAAAATCACTGCATAAAATCTTCATATTATCACCTCTATATTTAGTATATAATACTTTAAAGCAATTGAAAAGAACGATTATTTTTAATTTTTTTATTTTTTTTTTAAAAAAGTTTTGACTTTTTTTCTCAGTCTGATATAATTTAACTTGTCTACTTGATTTAGTCGACTCAGTCGTTCGGAAAAGGCTGAGGGGCTAATTACATATGCGGATGTAGTTTAATGGTAGAACCTCAGCCTTCCAAGCTGACTACGTGGGTTCGATTCCCATCATCCGCTCCAT
>JAGARQ010000035.1 GCA_017622175.1 Bacilli bacterium
AAGTACCTTAATTATATCAAAAAACTTACTAAGTAAAACAAAAAAAAGAGATTAATTATCTCTTTTTTTATTACTCTTTTTATATTGTTTAGGTCCATCACTTGCACTAACATGTATAACAGAAACTTCTCCAGTATTAATACCAAACATTTCTGCAAGTCCAGCAAGTAATTGTTCTTCCGACATAGGAATTGAAGGCTCTGGATTATTATATGTTCTAACCACTTCTTCAACAAATGTACTTTCAAGTAATTCTTCTACATCTTTAAATTCTTTAGAACTAGCTAATTCTTTAACGTGTTTTTTATATCCATTTAAATCAGTACGCATAGCTCTAACCAAATCTTGTGAAGCACTTTCTCTTGCCCAAGCAATTAGTGCTGCATTCTTAACGAATTCCATATCTTCTTCCATTAGGTTTTTAAATTTATCCATTTCAGCAAATGAAAGTGGTAACTTACCATAGTAATGCCACCAATGAAACATTATTTCCATTTGTTCATCTTTTGTATATTCATCAAATCTTTTTACATCTAAATTAGTTCTTGCCATATTATTTTACCTTCCTTTTAGCAACAGCTTCAACAACAATATTTTTAAATGCCTTTTCATCATAGTTAATAGAAACTCTTTTAACCTTTCTTCCAGTAGCTTCAACCATTGTTGTTAAAGCATTTTCAATTTCATCTTCACTTAAAGCAACTTCTACAGGTTGAGTTTCTCCATCAAAATCTACATTTCCTTTTAAACGAAAATTAATAACCGGAACTTCATGTTCCATAAAACATCTACCAGCCATTGCTACTTTTCTACTACCACATATAATATCAAGTTCACCATCAATGTCCTCATATTTTTTATAATATCTTTTCACTATATCTTTAGTTAAAGCCTCATTATATATAAATCTCATACAATCACCTCAAATGTGGCTATATTATATCACAAAATCCTTTAAAAATCAAGAAAAGGAAGATTACTCTTCCTAATCTAATTCTTCTACTTCTTTTAACCAAGCATTATAAGAAACATCACTTGGCATTCTTAAATCTCCTCTAGGAGAAAGTCCAATTGTACCAACTTTAACTCCATCAGGTACACAGTTTCTCTTAAATTGTTGAGTAAAGAATCTCTTAACAAAGACTTTTAACCATTTCTTTAATGTTTCATTATCAAATTTACCTTTAAAAGTCTCTTGGGCCAAGAAATAAATTTTCTTAGGACTAGCACCATATTTTAAGAAATGATATAAGAAGAAATCATGTAACACATATGGCCCAATGCTTGATTCAGTTTGTTGTAAGATATTACCAGCTTTATCAGGAGGTAATAATTCAGGAGAAATTGGAGTATCTAAAATATCTTTTAATACTTTTTTCTTATCTTCATCACTGTTATCAGCAACATAATCAACTAAGTATCTAACTAATGTTTTTGGAATTGCTCCATTAACACTATACATACTCATATGATCTCCATTATAAGTACACCATCCAAGTGCAAGTTCAGATAAATCTCCAGTACCAATTACAAATCCATTCATCATATTAGCAATATCCATTAAGATTTGTGTTCTTTCTCTTGCTTGTAAGTTTTCATAAGCAACGCTTCGATCATTTTCATCTAAACCAATATCTTTCATATGTTGAATAGCTGCATCTTTAATACTTACTTCTTTCAAAGTTGCTCCATATGCTTTAACAAAGTCACACGCATTATTATATGTTCTTCCTGTTGTACCAAAACCCGGCATAGTAACACCAATAATATCTTTATTATCAAGTCCTAACATTTTATAAGCTTCAGCTACAACTAGGAAAGCAAGTGTAGAGTCTAATCCTCCAGAAATACCAAGTACACATTTAGGATAATTTAATTGTACTAATCTTCTCGCTAAACCAGCTGCTTGAATCTTAAAGATTTCTTCACATCTTTCAGCTCTTTCTTCATCATTTTTAGGAACAAATGGATATTCTTTATAAATACGATTAAATTTCTTAGAATCTCTAACTAACACTTCAACAACTTCATAAATATCCATACCAGCATTTACATTATAATTATTATTTCTACTACGTAAGTTTGCTAACTTTTCAACATCAACATCAGCAAAAACTAAGTTACTGTTAAAATCATATAAATTATTTTCTGCTAATTTATGTCCAACTTCATAAATCATACTAGCACCACTAAATACTAAATCAGAAGTAGATTCTCCAATTCCACTTGATGCATAAACATAAGCACAAATATTTTTTCTAGAATGACTTTTAATTAATTCATGACGATATTTACTTCTACCAACAACTTCATTACTACTAGCTAAATTAAAAATAATATTAGCTCCATTAGCAGCATGGCAAACACTAATTGCATTAGCATCTTCTAAATCTTCAGAAATTTCAACTGCAAAAGAAATATTTTTATTATTAATATCTCTAAAAATCATATTAGTATTAACTAAAACTTCTTGTCCTAATAAAGTAAGTTCATCACACACAAGTTTAGAACTATCACTAAACCATCTAGCTTCTTCTGTATAATTTGGAATATTTGTTTTAGGAACAACCCCTAAAATTTCTCCTCTATTAATAACAACTGCTACATTATAAATTCCGTTATCAATTCTAAGTGGCATACCAACAATAGAAATAATATCTAATTCTTTTGTTTCATCTAAGACAATTTCAAGACCTTCAATTGCAGCATTTAATAATCTTTCTTGAAAGAACAAATCACCGCAAGTATAACCTGTTAGAGAAAGTTGTGGCGTTGAAACAATCGCAACATCTTCTCTTTCAGCTTCTTTAATCATCTTAACTAATTCATTAGCGTTGTTAATAGGATCAGCTAAAACTAACTTATTAACAATATTTCCTACTCTTACAAATCCTAATTTTTTCATAAACTCATCTCCTAAAATTTATTTTACCTTACTTTTTTAAATATTGTCTACCTCTTTCAATCGCAAGTTGTGACTGACAGTCATTAATGTATCCCATATCTACAAGTTCAAGCATCTCATCAACACTACACTCAAAATATCTAATAAACTCATCTCCATCAAGATGTTGCTTTCCTTCTCTTCTGCACCCTTCAGCCAAAAATGCTTTATTATAAGCTGCAGAACATCCTTGATCTTGATAAAATGCCCCAAGAAATCTTAAATTTTCTGGTACATATCCAGTTTCTTCAAAAAGTTCTCTATAAGCTGCACCTGCATGAGTTTCACCTTCATCAACATATCCAGCAGGAAGTTCTATTCCTACACCACCTCTTGTAAAAACTCTTGGTTGTACAACAAGTAGCGTATTTCCTTCAACAGTTACTGGAAGGATGATAGCAGCACTACCATCTCTTCCATTCTTTACTAACTTTTCTCTAACAAAACTTTTACCATTATTTAACTCAATTTGATATCTTTCACTAGTTAAAAATCTACCATGAGCATCAAGTAATTCACACCTCTTAACTCTAAGTTCTTCTATATAACTACGTAATTCATCTAATTTTTCTTTTCTCATTATTTCTTCACCTTCACAGCTGGCTTTTCACCTGTAGCTTTACCACCATGTAGGGCAATTAAGTCACTCTTAAGTTGTCTTAACTTATCTGTTAAATCAACATAGTATTCATGAGGCATGTTAATTCTTGTAACCTCAGGATAAAGTGTTTCAAATTCTTCTTGGCAATAAGCTTGCTTTTCTTGAATTGTAGGTTCTTGATATACTAATTCTCCTCCTTGGAATACCGGAACTTGTAATTCACGAACATCGTAATTTTCTAACTCTGTTTTCTTCCAAGTTTCTGTTGGATGTACTAAGGTAAATTTATCAGTAGCAATCCTTTCATCTGCTAAGGCAATTACATCACCTAAAGCATAACCTGTTTCTTTATCATAGAAACGATATACTTTTTTATATCCAGGATTAATAGTTTTAACACTATCATTACTTACTTTAATTCTTGGTTCTGCTTCTCCCTCTTTTTCAACTGCCACTAATTTATAAACTCCACCAACTCTTTCTTTTGGAGCTGCAATATTATCACCTGCACCAATACTGTCAATTACTGCACCTTGATTTAGTAAATCACGAATTGTATGTTCGCTTAATCCATTAGATAAGCAAATTGTTGCATCAGGATATCCAGCTTCATCTAACATCTTTCTAGCTTCTTTTGATAAGTAAGCTAAATCTCCACTGTCAATTCTAATTCCTTTAAATTTATAACCATTTGGTTTTAAATATTCATCTGCTACTCTAATAGCATTTGGAATACCACTTCTTAAAGTATCATATGTATCTACTAAGAAAACACAGTTTTCTGGATTACTCTTTGCATATCCTAAGAAAGCATCATATTCACTATCAGCTTCAGTTACTAAAGAATGAGCCATTGTTCCAAGTACTGGGATCTTATGTTTCATCCCAGCATATGTATTAGATGTTCCTAAGCAACCTCCAATATAAGCACATTTACTTGCTTCAATTGCAGAATCAATTCCACGTGCACGTCTAGCACCAAACTCCATTACTGGGATACCTTTTGCTTCACTAGTAATTCTTTTCGCAGCAGTTGTAACTAAACTACCATGATTAAAGTTTGTAAGTAATGCAGTTTCAATTAATTGAGCAGTAACTGCATCAGCTTTAACTGTAAGAACAGGTTCATTTGGAAATACCATTGTACCATCTGGTACTGCATAAATATCTCCTTCAAATTTTAAATTAGCTAAATAATCTAAGAATTCTTCACTAAATTTACCTAAACTTCTAAGATATTCAATTTCTTCTTCTCCAAATTTAAAATTTTGAATATACTTAATAGTTTCATCAAGTCCACCACTTACTGTATATCCTCCTTCAAAAGGATTCTTTCTAAAGAATACATCAAAGTAAACTTGTTCATCTTTCTTCCCTTCATTAAAGTAAGTTTGAGCCATTGTTAACTCATAAAAATCAGTCATTAAAGTTTTATTTTCCATATTTCGTTTCTCCTCTTATTTACATTTTATTAATAACATATATTTAAAAAAATAATCTATTTCTTTTTTACTAATTGAATTCCTTGTTGTTCCATTAGTAAGTATGATGCATCTACATAAGCTTTTCTAGCTTCTTGAGCATATGTTGCTACTGCATCAGTATGCACTCTTAAATCTACATTTCTATTATGTTGATCTAAGTAATTAGCAAGTCCCATTGTTCCATTGAAATCACATATATCTGTACAACATCCAACTACATCTACTCTTTCTAAATTTGTAAGTCCCGCAATTAAATTTCTAAATTCTGGTGCTTCCATATAGCTTGTAGAATTCTTTTCAATTGAAATTGTATCTTCATCATTTTCAAATTCTAATAATTCATCAACTAAGTTAGCTTCACTTGTTCCTCTAACACAATGTTTAGTTCCTCCGAATCTTTTGAATTCTACTGCATCTTCATCATGAGTATCTTTAATAAATACAACTAAGTCACCCCTAGCTTTTGCTTCTTTAATTAATTCAATTTGTCTTGGAATAATTTCAGATATTGCCTCATCATGTAAAACTCCTTCTCTAACAAATCCATTAACCATATCAACAACAATTAACATTCCTTTATAAACTTCTAAATTTTTAACCTTACACATTTTAATCACTCCTCTTATTTACATTTTATTAATAACAAAGGTTTAAAATTTCACAAGTTTTCTTCACTTGTTACTAACATTATATTAATAACAAAATAAAATGTCAATATGTTTTTAACATTTTTTTAATAAGAAATTAATAAACTACTCTTTATCCCTTATATATCAACAAAATAAAAAAATAAAAAAATTTACAAAAAAAAGAGAATCACTTTCGATTCTCTTTTGTAATTATAAATGATACACCTTTTTTCTCATTCCTAATAGTAATATCATAATCCATTATATTTAAAGTCTTCTTAACAATAGATAATCCTAAACCAAACTCACCTTTAATCCCCTTTCGGAACGGAGTAAAAATTCCCTCAAGAAGATCTTTATCAATATTATCGCCGTCATTATATAAGATGAGTTTGTTTTGTTTAGCAGTTATTTTAATAGTTGTTTTAGCATATCTCATAAAATTCCCAAGTAAGTTATCCAATATAGTTTCCCAATGTTCATATGTCCCATAATACTTAGACTTTTTATCGATGTCCACAATAAAATTAATATCTTTATTATGAAACTTAAACTTTTCAACTTCCGAATTTAAAACAGAAACCATATCAATTAATTCTAAAGAATGTACTTTTGAATCTTTAAGATAATCTAATTTATTCAAGTAAAGAAGTGAGTGTACTTTTTGTTCTAATTTAGCAGTTTGTTGTTTTATAACTTGAAGAGCTGTCCTTTCATCTTCAACGTTATCTTCAACAGCTTCAACATACGATTTTATAACAGTGAGAGGTGTTTTAAAATCATGTGAGATATTTTGATACATTTGATTGCGATATTTTTCTTGATTAATAAGAGAAATACGCATATCTTCTATTGCTAAAGCTAAAGACTTTAATTCATCATCCGATTCCATATCAACAGAGTGATCAAACTCTAAATTATCAATATTATCTATTTTTAACTTTAGTTTTTCAATCTTCAATACAATAATTAAAGACCATACACCTAAAATTAAACCAATCATTAAAAAGGTAATTAATACTATTGGGAAAATTGTACCTAAAATATCAGCCTTTGTACGATTAATGTAATTATCATTTGAAATAGCAATTTTTATAAGTTCATCATTAGTAATAGTATAGTAGTAATAAGTCCTATGATTATAATCAAATTTACCATAAGTATCTGTAATTTTATCTAACAAGCCACCAAGATTTTTAACTTTAATAATGTCATTTAAATTATCACTAGTTAATATTTCTTTTGAATTCACAACATAAACATAAGCAACTTCTGTATTATATAATTTTTTATCTATTTCACCATCCATTAATTTCAATGGCTCACTAAGATAGTTATAAAGATTAGCTTCTGCAACTGGTATAAGTACCTTTGGAAGCACAACGCCTAAAGACGTAAACAATAACGCAAAAGCAATTCCAATAATAATAAGCAATTGTTTACTTAACTTTATATTACTTAATTTCATAATAATCTATATCCATATCCATATATTGCATCAAGATTTAGTTCAGGAAGTTTCTTTCTTACTCTTCTAACCAAATCATCAACAACACGATCTGACCCAAAATAATCATTTCCCCAAACAACATTTAATATTTCCTCGCGAGAAAAAGTTTTTTCTTTATTCTTTAAAAATAAAATTAATAAGTCAAATTCTAAAGTTGTCATTTTAATTTCTTTTTCTTTCAAGAAAACCATTCTCTTATCAACATCAATAACATAATCTCCATAATTTATACATGTCGTTATTTTGTCTTTATAAACTCTTTTAATTATATTATTAACTCTTAATACAAGTTCTTTTGGAGAATATGGTTTAGTAATATAATCATCACTTCCAAGCTCTAAACCAAGAATTTTATCCAAATCTTGATCTCTAGCAGAAGTAAAAATTACTGGAACATTTTCATCCTTTTTACGAATATCTTTAATTATATCGTAACCATTAACATCGTCTCCTAGCATAATATCTAAGATCCAAAGGTCAACATCATTGCCAATATATTCAAGAGCATCATTTCCTTGTGTAAAACAAGTAACTTGATAATTTGCCTTTTCCAAATACATTTTCAATAAATTCGATAAATCAATTTCATCTTCTACAAGGCATATTTTAAACATACTAATCACCTACCAATAGTATAACACGAGTTTAAAAAACTCTAAATACTAAACATATCACCTTCTTTATAATTTATATTCATATATCTATCTCTCCTTTCTATGCTACTATCATAAAATATCTCGGTGTCGATAAATCACATAAAAAGAAAATAATAAAACTTTTTTATAAAAACCTTATCTTATCTTTTCCTCCTTTCATAATTTCATTCTAACAACAAAATATGTATAAATTATTAAACAACTATGGGAAATTATGGGAAACAAAAAAAGAGGCTTAGCCTCTAAATTTATTAATATATTCTTCTGCATCTAACCAACTAGTTACATAATCATGTCTCAAATCATATTTTTCGCGGTCATCAAATAGTAAACACTTACCACCACTACCAACAATAATTTTATAATTATATGGATTATCATCTACCATCAAATCAATTTTTTCTCTTTTACAAACATCAGCCTTACTTTCACCATAAGCAGATGTAAAAATACCATCAAATTCTATTCCATTATCACTTAACCATTTATCAGTAATATCCATAACATTAGCAACCTTCATACGTTTTCTTCCGGTTATAATAAAAATCTTATTGCCTTTATGTCTAAGTCTTCTAATAACATCCCTAACATCATGTTTAATAACAACCTCCTCATAAATAGAAGGCAAATATTCTTCAAAAAACTTTTCTCTAATAAGTTCATTACTCATTATTTCTAAAACATCACGATTTGTTTTTGCAGAATATTCATCCATTTTTTCATGAACCATCTCTGTAGTTCTACAAATTGTATCATCTAAGTCTATTCCAATTCTCATATACTTCACCTATCTTAACTATTACATATCAAATAAAAAAAAGCAATAGATTAGACACTATTACTTCTTTATTTTACTTAATTTTTCAATTGCATCTTCAAGTGTTTTTACCTCAACTATTTCAATATCAAGATTTCTTTCTTTTTTGACTTCAAGAGCTTCTTTATAATTAACTCCCGCTGGAACTAAAAAGACATCAGCTTTACCATCTTCTGCGCCTAATACCTTGTACTTTACTCCGCCTATTTCACCAACATTACCATTATCATCAATCGTACCAGTGCCAGCTATAACCATTCCATTAGTAATGTCTTCTTCAACTAATAAATCATATATTTCTAATGTTGTCATTAATCCACCAGAAGGTCCAGCCTCACTAGGCTTAAATTTAATTTCTATTTTAGGATCAGTTTCATATTTTTTTACAATTTGTAATGCAACTCCAAATAATTTTCTACCATTTTCATCATGAATCTTACATTTTATAGTTTTCTCATCACCATTACGTTTTACTTTAACCTCAACATAATCTCCTGCATCAAATTTTTGAACATATTTAGAATATTCATCTAAAGTGCCAAAAGACTTACCATCAATTTCTAATAACTCATCTTTAATTTTAAACTCAGTATCATAACCATCAAAAGTAGCAATTACATAAATATTAGAAGAAATTTCTTTATAATCTTTGCCAGCCAATCTATATGCATTTTTTATCGCACTACCATTAGTACTTTCTAAATCAAGTTCTCCCCTAAAGGCAATATCTTCATATGTTTCACTCTCAGAATACTTATAATCACTCATACTCTCTCTATCCCAAGTAGGAAAAACATAACTAAGTAAATAAGTCATAACACTTCCCTTTAGTTCAGTAACATAACTTAAGTTAAAACTTCCCTTACTTTTAGTTGCATTCTCAACAACTATTCTTTCAGAAACATCACTTACTCCACCCCCAACAACAATATAATAATTTACTGGGAATGTGCATACTATATAAAAAACAAGCATACAAATTAAAAACTTATACTCTTCTATAACAAATTCTTTAATACCATTAAATACTTTTTTAAACATTAAATTCACCCTATATAAAATTATAACAAAGAAATGGAGATTTATGAAAAAAACTTACAAATCATCTCTAATATTAATATTTTTAATCATAATATTGACACTTTATTTAGTAAATTCAAAACTTATAATTAATAACTTTTTAGATTATACAAAACTATATATTGAAAGACTCTTCCCTACAAGTTTTATAATATATATAATCTCAAACCTACTTATTAATTATCAAATACTAGAAGAATTATCTAAAATAACTAAAAGTCCAAACATATTTTATATCATAGTAATGAGTATGCTCACAGGATTTCCTAGTGGTTCAAAATATATAACTGAACTCTATAATAAACAATTAATAAGTGATAAAGCAGCAACATATTTATTAAGATTTACCCACTTCCCAAACCCCCTTTTTATATTAGGATCATTAACAAAAATAATATCAATAAATAAAGCTATTAAAATTATAATATCTATTTATTTAGCTAACTTTATAATTGCAATAACAACAAATACTAAAGAAGAATCAACCAAATTATTAAATACAAATTCTTTAGATTTTTCAGCATCTTTAAAAGAAGGAATTAAATCATCTTTTAATTTACAATTATTAGTTTATGGAACAAATATCTTCTTTTATTTAATTGCAGTTATAATTACAAATTATTTAAGAATATCAACGTATTCATATGTTTTAATAAATGGAATTTTTGATTTAACAAAAGGACTTTTTACAACAATTTTATTACCTCAAAAAATAAGAACTATATTTATACTAATATTTTTAAATTTAGGAAGTCTTAGTATTCATATCCAAACAAAAAGTATCCTTTCGGATACTAAATTAAAATATAAAATATTTTTACAAGGAAGAATAATTTCAACTATTCTATCTTTACTAATTTTTATAATTATAAATAATTTTTAGAAATTAACCGGACATACTATATCAATTCCATATCTAGTTCCAAGATCAGGATGATAAAATCCAATATAAATATTTAAAAGCGAATTTTCTATTGTCATATCCACATTATTAATTCTTAAATCTTTTATAACACAACCATTTGCCCCACAAGGACCACCTAAATTGGCATTATAACTTTCGCCTAAATCTGGAATTGGATATTCAGTTTCCTCTCCACATACACCATAAGAAATTAAAAATTCGTCGTTTTTATCTTCATTAGGTGGAAGTTTAGAAACCATATCAGCATCATATGGATCCCAGAAATAATCATAAGCTTTGTTACTTTTAACAATTAAACATTTCTTTTGGCCATTTCTCATAACCATTTCAATAGAAGCATCAGCATCTCCTGTAACATTATTTCTATTAAAATTTAATATTTTAGCAGAAACTAAACCATCTTTAATTAAATCATCATTTATCTCTTTAGTAAGTAGATTTTTATAAGTAAATATTTTTTCTTTAAATCCTTCAATTTGTTGTTTATTTTGATAAGAAGAAACAGTTGTATACATAGAAACAGAAATAATTACAACTAAGACAAAACAAACCAAAACTTCAACCGCAGTCATACCCTTATTATTTAATTTCTTAATCTTACTCATCTTTTTTCACCTCAAATGTCGAATATGCTAAATAGTCATTATCATCTTTTGTTCTATAAAACTCAACAACAACTCTATATTTTGCATTATTTAAAGAATCCCATCTATAGTTAGGTAAAAATTTCAAATATCTTTGCATACCTCCAGATATGCCACCTTTTTCATCTACATAATTTTTAAATTTTTCTAAATTATAAGTAGTCAAATAAATTTCCGGAATATCATCAGAAACATCAGCTGTTCCCCTTGTATCATTCTTGATTTGTGTCTTTTTTATTAATTGATGGCACATCGCTTTCATCGATTCAGTACCAATCATTTCACAATTAAATTTGCAGTAACATAGTCCTTTAGAAGGATCCGACAAATCACAACCTTCTGTCAAACGTGTCAAGTCACATTCAGCAGGTAAAATTGTTGATTCATGTTGAATTACCCTCTTAACCCAATAAGTAGCATATTTTCCATCTATATCATCAAAAACTTCACGCTTCTCGTACTCACCCATTAAAGGATAAAAATTGTTATATAAAACCGCTAAAATACTGACGATAAACACTGATACAATAAGTGTTTCAACAAGTACAAAACCTTTGTTATTTAATTTCCCCTTTTTCATAAATCCTCCTTGCTATTATCTAAAAACTATTATATAATAAATTATAGTAAAATACCATAGAAAGTAAACAAAAAGGGGTTGAAATGATGGTTCAATACGATGTAAAGCGTGTAACCAAAGGTGCCGAAAATTTCATGGTTTCCTTTGATTTCGCCAAAACGCCTATAACTCAAGTTGCCGACTACATAATCATCGCAGCACAAAAAAATAAAACTTCCGATATTCATTTCGATCCACGTGACGAAGGAATGATGGTTCGTTTTAGAATTGATGGTGACTGTCAAGATTATACTTTTATACCGAAAGCATACGAGCGTAACTTAACGACTCGTTTAAAACTTTTAGCAAATATGAATATCACTGAAACAAGACTTCCACAAGATGGTGCGATTAAAGGTCAATTTGGTGATACATACATGGACATGCGTGTTGCCTGTCTACCAACCAATCAAGGTGAAAAAATTGTTATTCGTATCCTAGACTATACACGAAGCTTACAAGGAATTGATTCCTTAGGTTTCCACCCAAAGAACTTAGAGAAAATACATCATATGATGGGCGTACCTAATGGAATTATTTTAGTTACTGGAGCTACTGGTTCCGGAAAATCTACTACAACATATTCAATGCTATCAGCATTAAATAAACCAGAAATAAATGTAATTACTGTAGAAGACCCAGTCGAAATGAACATTGAAGGAATTAACCAAGTTCAAGTTAATGCCGAAATCGGAATGACTTTCGCTGCAGCGCTACGTTCTATTCTTCGTGAAGACCCTAACGTTATTCTAATCGGAGAAATTCGTGACTCTGAAACAGCACAAATCGCAGTACGTGCCTCAATCACAGGTCACTTAGTTATGTCAACACTGCATACCAACAATGCTTTAGCAACAGTTGAACGTTTATTAGACATGGATGTAGAACGTTACTTGTTATCTACTGCCCTAACAGGTATCATATCTCAACGTTTAGCTAAACAATTATGTCAAGATTGTAAAATTCAAAGAGAACCAACAAAATATGAAAAAAAAGTATATAAGAAGTTCTTACATGAAGACGTTAAAATGGTTTGGGATGCCAATCCAAAAGGTTGCGAGAATTGCCGTAAAGGTTATAAAGGACGTATCGCAGTTCATGAAGTATTATTGCTAGACGATAAAATTAGAAATGCCTTAAATAACGAAAATATGTCAAAAGACGATTTCGCAAAAATGATTTATGGGGGAAATACAATTTCAATGCTTCAAGATGCCTTAATTAAATCTCTTGAAGGGCAAACAAGTTTTGAAGAAGTATATAAAACAATTGAAATTGAAAATGAAGATGAAGATAATTATGCTGAAGAATTAGAAGGAGTTACAATCACTAATACAGCTGAAGAAGAACAACAAGAAGAAATTAAAACAGCTGAAGATGATATGGGTGAAGAACAAGAAACAACTTCTACTCTTACAGAAAAATATGAAATACCTGGCGTAACAACAAATCAACAACAACCTGAAACACCAGTTCAAGAAGAAACAACAAATGAACAAACAGAAACAACAGAACAAGAATTTGAAATGCCACAAGTAAATGAAACACCTGCTGAAGAAGAACAAGTAACAAATGAGCCTACTGAAGTAGAAGTTCCTAATTATCAAACAGAAGAACAACCTGTTGAAGAGCAACAAGTAACAAATGAGCCTACTGAAGTAGAAGTTCCTAATTATCAAACAGAAGAACAACCTGCTGAAGAACAACAAGTAGAAAATGAAACTACTGAAGTAGAAGTTCCTAATTACCAAACTGAAGAACAAACAACTGAAGAATTACAAGAGCAACCAGAAACAACTGTTGAAGAAACTCCAAATGAAACAATTTCAGAAGAAACACCAACAGAACAATCT
>JAGARQ010000036.1 GCA_017622175.1 Bacilli bacterium
TGAGAATATCCAGATGTAAAATTACCAAAAATATAAACTTCTGCTTTCATTATAAAACATAATATAAAGCATCGAGTTATATGTTAATTATAACTCGATGCATGTTAATTATTTAAGATATAGACTTATAACTTTTCTCTTATCATCAATATTAAATGATTCTACATCTTTTAATGCGCCGTTACCCAATAATAATGGAGCTTGTTCATTATCTGATACAGATGCTTCCACATCGTAACATACATAATCTCCAATTTGTAGTTTTCTTAAATTAACTACTGCATTTTGCACAATACTGCCATCTGCTATTTGTGCACGAGTCATTCCTATTACATCTTCTTCTGAGATATAACCATGTTTTATTAGAGTTCCTAATTCTAATATGGAAATAGCAACTCCTGAACATCCAGTATCAAAAATCATAGGAAATTCAGCGCAATCATTAATTTTCACTTGAACAGTACGAACTCCGCCATATTGTTTAAATGGAATCTCGACCACACCACCATAATTACAATTTTCATCTTCATAATAATAATCACTATACAATGGGTCTGGTTTAGCTTTTTTTCCACCACAAGAAAAACAAGAGGACAATATGGCTACGAGTAGTAATAAACTAAAAAATTTGCTCATTGTTTTTTATATTTAAATTGTTTTGTTACTTTTTTTCCACCTTCTGGAGTATAAGAAATAGTTGCTTTTTCAGGAGTATTATCATCTAGTTTAATTACTTTGACTATTGCACTTGTAGGTGTATGGCTCTTTATTTCAAAACCATGAACCCTCCAAGTCCCTTGTCCATTATAGCCTTTTACGGAAAAAGTATATTCTTTTCCAAGTTCAACTTCTTCGTCATTAGGCGAGATTAGAATTTCTAAAGAATTTTCGGTACCAGAAGTAGATCCTTCTACAGAAATTATTCGAGGAGAATTTTCAACTTTATAAGAACTAACATTGTATGCAATTTCCACTTCTCCTTTGCCTGTTGGTCTTATTTCGATTTCATTGTCAGTCGCTTTACCTTTTGTAATTGTTGCGTTAATAATACTCCACGAACCTTTCCCTGTATAGGTATTTGCTCCTTCTTTGATCCTTACTTTATAATTTTTTGTAGCCGATAAATTTCCTCCATTAAAACCGCTAATATCAATTTTTAAATTGACTTTTTGTGATGCATCTTGCTCACTTGTTTTACGCAAATCAAATATTACAGCATCTTTTTCTTTTATCTGCTGTTTAAGATTTACCAATTCTGTTTTTAAATTCATCAGTTCATCGTTCTTTTTGCCTGATTTACCACCAGTAGGGAATTTAACAAAATGAACCAAAAGAATAGAAGTAAGAACAAGAATAGTGAGAACACCATTAATTATTCCTATTATGAAATTTTTCTTACCATAATAATTAGTTTTTGGTTTATGAATTTCCTCTTTAATACGAAAATACTCAGATAATTTCACAATAGGGTCTTTTATCCTCTCTACTAATTGTGCAATATCACCTTTTTGTTTGTGTTGTGACAACTCTTGATTTTTTTGTTTAATATCTTGTTCTAATGATGCAATCTTCGATTCATTTGCTTTAATAGTATTGTTTAATGATGATATGGTAGTATCTTTTTCTGATATTTTTTTATCTCGTTCAGCTACAACACTATTACTTCTATTTTCTGCATCTTGCATTTTTTTCTCATATTCTTTTTCCAAATTCGATTTATAGTCTGGAGAAAGTACTACTTTTGAATGCTTTTTAAGAGTGGACAACATTATTCCATCCGTAATATCTGCTATATTGCAAATAGGTGCATTTGAAATAGGATTAATAAAACTATTATCTATTTTAATAAATTTTGATGCAACGCAAGTAGATTGTATCAATTGAATTAATCCTTGCTGAAGTCGTTCAATATCTGATTTTTTAGATGCAAAATCAGGAGTATTATATTCATACGTTTCGCCCGTAGGTATTAACAACGAGCCTAAAACATACTTTTTAAATACCATATCAAGCATGTTATAAGCATGTAAAATATCATTATAATACTCATCAAGTCGTAACGTCAAACCAAAATATGAGCCTGAACGACCTTCTGCTCCAATAACACCTTTATAGCGAAGATAAGAATAATATACATAAGGGGTATTTCCATTCTTTTTGATTTCTACAATAAATTTGATAGATTCTTGAGATGTAATATAAAATGACCCTGCATTATTTTGTTCTTCTTTTGGACCATAATAATCATGTCCATTAGGAACACCATGTATTAAAATTTCTACATCCATAATATTAACCTCTTACATGTTTTATAATAATATTCCATAATTTACGTGGGAAGACATCAGCTCCTTGTTGAAAGACTTTAGTTCCTGCATCGGTTTTGGTGTAATCGCCTGTTTGGAAAACAGTAAAATCACAATTATATGGAGTGAACCAACTTAAAATAGGTTGAGTGTTTCTAAACGGTTCAAATATACCAAGATATAAATCTTTAATATTTTTTGTTGCAGCTCCTATTTGAGCATTACCACTATTATCAATCAAGAAGTCTGTTTTATCTATTTTATTATAAACAACAATTGTTTTATCTTTTGTTGCCATTTGTTTTTTTAGATATTTTATTCTTGTTACATAATTTTTGCGATCTTCCTCATTCGCCCAATCTGGTTCTACCATAATTGTCCATATTTTTCTGTTTTTGCTCGATTTGATAGCATTAAAATATCTTGGGAATGGTGTGTTAGGAGCTTTAGGATTAAAATAATATTCCCCTGGAGCCTCGAGTAGTTGACATATTGGACGTCCTTTTTTACTAACTTTCACTAACATAAAGCTAATTCGGTTAGTAGAATCGGCTGCATCATCTTGATTAATCATTGTATCAAAATTATCACACAAATCAGTATAATTAGAATCGTATGTTGGACGGAATGTGCGTACTGGTGTTATTGTATAACCATTTTCACTTAAAAAGCGTGTTAAACGAACTAATGTCATTGTTTTTCCACATTGAGGAGGTCCA
>JAGARQ010000037.1 GCA_017622175.1 Bacilli bacterium
CAGTTTGTTTTCTATTACCATTAATTAATGCATCAGTAATAAAATATACTGAAAATCCTGCAATAGCAGCAACAACAACAATAATTAAAAACTTAATAATTTTCTTTTTCTCACCTGGATCTTGATTATATCCACCAGATGTTTCTTCTTCCATTGAGTCATTAAAACTAAAATCTCTCATTTAATCCACCTCTATCCTAATAATATTTTACCATACTTTTTATAAAAAGAAATACATTTTTATCTACTTTACATAAATAGCACTAATTAATAAGTAGGAAAGAATTCCATTGATATTGGATCAAAATCAACTCTCATTTCACCATCTGGTAATTCATCAAAAGTTAAGTTTAATGTTAAATAAACATATTCTCCTGGTTCTAAACTAATTGAAAAAATATTATCACCATTCATATCATAAAACAACCCACTTAAGTTGGTATTATCACATATTTCATCAATATTCGAAACACCATCAATATTAGTACAGATTTTATCAAAGCCTGACCTCATCCAATTAATCTCACTGTCATATGTACTAATAGAATATTTCCCTTCATTTATAATCATAAAGTTATAAAAAAGTTCGAAATTACTAGTTTCAGTGAGAGATATATCAATAGAAAAATCATCTTTTGAATTATTAATAACTGCTTTATTATCTTCATTGCCACCATCGGGAATTGAATAAGTTAAACTATCATAACTATCAAATGTATACCATGGTTTTGTTTCATCACTCATTCCATATACTGTTACTTTAAAGTCATCTTCATTTGGAGTAACATTAGCACTTGACGAAATATTTAAAGTAGTAGAAAAGGCAGCAAAACCTATACTCATTCCAACTATAGCTACTACTAATGCAACAATAAATAATAATTTTCTTTTTCTTTGTCTATACATAAATTCACCTATCCTATTACAATAAAATTATAACACATTAATTAAAAATTAAAAAAGACTAATTACTAGTCTTTTCATCTTTCATAATAACAACACTTCTATTATTAAAGTCTAATTTCTTATATACATCAACTAATGTATCAAAATTCATTTCTCTAATAATATCTACTTTATTATTAATAATTTCTCCATATTTTAAATAATCATCAAACAAATTATGAACAGTAGAATCAATATCATCAATCATTTTAACTTCATTAGCAATCCAAACTTTTTTCATTCGATTAAATGATTCTTCTTCAAAATTGAACCCATCAAGTTCCTTTTCAATTTCATTTAATAACTCTTTTGGATTATCACTTGATGCCATTATATAAAAAGTATGATACTTCTCAATATTTTCCCATTCTGTATAAAAATTATTTAAAAGTTTTAAATTTCTTACTCTTTCTCTAAATAAAGATGAAGAACCAAACATTAAAGTAGTTATCATTGTTAGATACAAATCTTTCTCAATTGGTTGTAAATCAAGTTTCGAACTATTAAGTTTAATTCCCATACCTAATTTTTCAACATTTATTGGATAAGTCATTTCTTCATATTTAACTCTTACTTTTTCATCTTCAGAAACACTACTTATCTTTGCATCTCCCCTATTTTTAATAGGTCCAACTACATCTTTAATAATTTTAATAGTCTCATCTACATTAAAATTCCCAACAACAAGTACAAACATATTATTAGGAGAATAAAAACTATTATAACAAGTATACAAATCTTCTTTAGTAATTTTTAATACTTCAGGTATACTTCCACCAATATCAATTCTTCTAGGATGTTTGTGATAAACATTCTCTCTAATCTTCATTTCTAATTTAAATTCAGGAATATCATCATACATCTTTAATTCTTCAGAAATAATTCCCTTTTCTTTTTCAACATTTTCATCTGTATAATATGGTCTATTAACAAACTTTAATAAATATCTTAAATTTTCATCAAAGTTCTTTGTCCCATAACAAATATATTGCGTATAATCAAATGAAGTTGATGCATTAGAACCAGTACCACTTTCTGAAAAGAACGAAAAAGGATCAATCCCATCTTCTTGTTCAAACATCTTATGTTCTAAAAAATGCGCAATACCATCAGGTACTTTAATTTCATCTTTTTCTCCTACTGGAATAAAGTTAGTAACTTCACTTCCATACTTTGTACAATAACTAATAAAATAATTCTTTTTATTACTATAAGGTAGCAATATAACTTCTAAACCATTATCAAGGCATTCTCTATAAAGAGTCATATCAAGTCCATTTAATTTAATCTCTTTCATCTTTAACTCCTTCTAGTAAAAATACTGTATCTAATTTAACTTTCTTCGCTACCTTAATTATTTCATCTTTAGTCACTTTACCAATCATTTCACGCTTCTTATCAACTGTATCAGTACCAATTAATTCCATCATTAAATAATTATCAATAATTCTATCACTACTTTCTAAAACTTCTTCTAAAGCAGTTAAATAATACTCTCTTGCAATAGAGATATCAGAATCATTAAATCTACCTTTACACATATCATCCATATCTTTTTGAATTAATTTAACAGTCTTTTCATAATTATCTTTATCAATACCTGCTTGAATAATTAAAACATTATCTAACTTATTAGGTACAGAGTAAACTGTATAACATAAAGAATTTTCTTCTCTAACCTCTTTGAATAACTTAGAGTCACATCCTCCACCCAATATAACATTATATAAAGTTAAAACATAATTTCTTTCATATTCACTAAGTCCATTAACTCGACAAGCCATTGATAATTTTGACTGAGAATTATCTATTTTCTCATTAAATTCTCTTAATTTATTACTATTCTTCTCCTCTAAAATATAAGGAACTCTTTTCTTCTTAAAAGTACGCAATTTAAATACATCTCTCATTACTTTAGTAATATCATCAAAATTAAAATCACCAAGTACAAATACATCAACTAAATCATGTTCTAACATACTTTCATAATACTCATAAAGATTACTCTCATTAATATTATCTAAATCTTCTAAATATCCAGCAAGTCTATAAGAACAAGCTGCTTCATTATCAAATTCTTCAAACATTCTAACTAAACTATAATTAGCAGAATCTTCTTTAATAGAATTTAATGTACTACGACAATTAGTTTTAACAATATCAATTTTTTCTTTATTAAATTTTTTATCATTGATATCAGGATTAAATATAATTTCTCCTAAAAATCTAATTGCCTCATTAAAATTACCAGCTTCAGTATACTTATCATTTAAACAATTTAAATGAAATGTTGTAGTAATATAATTACCTAATCTATTATTAGTAATAGATACCTCACAAGCATATAAATCTTGTGCTTTAATAGTTAAATCTCTCTTAGTAGTATATTTCTTAGTAGATTGCATAAACAAATCACTAAGAACATTTCTAATAGTAATTTCATTCTTAACAATAGGTCTTCTAAAAACTGCTTTAACTGCAAGTGTTTTAAACTTATCAGTTTTAATCATATGTAATTTAAAAGAACCTAAATCTTTAACTTCATAATTCATCTTCTCACCCCGTCAATTATTAGTATATCTAAAAATACTAATTTTATAATGTTTCTAATGCAATTGTAATCATTTCATTTAATGATTTTTGTCTTTCTTCACTAGTCATTGCACGTTTATCATGTTTAGAATCAACTACAGTAATTAAACATGCAGCTTGTCTATTCATCTTATGCGCCAAATAGAAAAGTCCAAAAGCTTCCATTTCACTTGCTAAATAATTATCTGTTGGAAAGCAACTTTTGAAGTTCTCTTGATCAAATGCATATGGATCAAAAACATCTGCAGTAATAATCTTACCAACTTTTAATGGAATACCTAATTCACTAGCAGTATCCATAATATCATCATTTAATTCTTTAGATGCATTATATTCTTTTTCTCTATCTCCACCAAATAATAATGGGAAAGTACTAATTGAATATGCAGAAGTTGCTAAAATAACATCTTTTATATCAACACTACTCTTTAACGAACCACATGTTCCTAATCTAATAATCTTTTTAACATCATAAAATTGATATAACTCATAAGCATATATTCCAATACTAGGAATACCCATACCATGAGAAAATACAGTAATTCTCTTTCCCTTATAACATCCTGTAAATCCAAGCATATTTCTAACACTATTTACCATCTTATATTCATCTAAATAATTTTCAGAAATAAACTTTGCTCTAAGTGGATCACCACACATAATAACTACATCAGCTATATCTTCCTTTTTACTTTCAATATGAATCGCCATAATATCACTCCTATTCCTTTATTCCTTCATATACTTCTTTTAAAAAAGAAGTAAGTAATTACTCATTATTTACTTCTTCATCATCACTACCATTTAATGAAACTAAAACCTCGCGAGGCTTAGACCCATTTTGAGGACCAATAATTCCTCTCTCTTCTAATAAATCAATAATTCTAGCTGCTCTATTATAACCAAGTTTAAATTTACGTTGTAAAAGTGAAGCACTTGCTTTTTGTGTTTCAACAACAAATTGAACTATTTCGTTATATAAAGGATCATCCTCATCAGTTGTACCTTCCATATCAGCAAGGCCACTACTTGAACTACTTGTATCAACAGCATCTAAATTCATCATATTATCATCATATTGAGCTTTTTGTTGTTCAACAGTAAAGTCAATAATTCTTTTAATTTCATCATCATTAATAAACGATCCTTGAATACGAGTTGGAACATTAACACCTATAGGTAAGAATAACATATCACCTTTACCAAGTAATTTTTCGGCACCAACTTGATCAAGTATTGTACGAGAATCAATTCCAGAACCAACAGCAAATGAAATACGTGATGGAATATTTGCTTTAATTAAACCAGTAACAACTTCAGTTGAAGGTCTTTGTGTAGCAACAATTAAATGCATTCCAGCAGCACGTGCTTTTTGAGTAATACGAAGAATAGAATCTTCAACTTCTTTAGCAGCAACCATCATTAAGTCAGCCAACTCATCAATAATAATTACAATATATGGCATTCTTCTTTGTTGTTCATCAGGATTTTTATGTTCCTTATTCCATTTATCAATATAAGCATTATAACTTTCAATATTTTTAGTTTTTGAATCACTAAATACTTGATAACGTCTTTCCATCTCATTAACCATCTTTGCCATTGCAACAGCCGCTTTTTTAGGATCAGTTACAACTGGACACAATAAATGAGGAATTCCATTATAAACAGATAATTCAACTACCTTAGGATCGACCATAACTAATTTAACTTCATCAGGTCTTGCTCTCATAAGTATTGAACAAATAATACCATTTACACATACAGACTTACCTGAACCAGTAGTACCAGCAATAAGCATATGTGGCATCTTATTAACTTCACAAACTCCAATATCACCCATAATACTCTTTCCAAGAGGAACCATAAGTTTCTTATCAGGAGCATTTTGCATTAATTTACTACTAATAATTTCATAAAAACTAACTGGAGTTGATACATCATTAGCAAATTCAATACCTACTGTACTTTTACCAGGAATAGGCGCTTGAATTTTAACATCTTTCTTAGCAAGAGCTAAAGCTATTTCTCTATCGATAGAAGTAATTTTATTAACTCTTGTACCAGATGCAATCTCAAGTTCATATTGAGCAACTGCAGGTCCTATATGTACTTCAACAACTTTACCATTAATACCAAAATCTTTTAAAACTCTTTCTAATATTTCAATATTTTTTTCAATTACAGAATTATCAGTTTCATTAGCTCTCTTCTTAGGTTTATCAAGTAAAGTAAGAGGTGGTAATTGATAACTCTTATTAGTGTTATCAACTACTTTAACAGGAGCGTTCTCCTCTTTCTTCTCTGGAGCATTACAATCCTTAATTTGTACATTTTTTAACTCCTCAATACTTGAAATTTTAATTTTCTTATCATTATCATCTTTTTCTTCTTTATCATTACCATCATTAATAATAATTGAAGACTTACGTGTTTTCTCAGCTTTTTCTTCACTACGTAAAACTTTATTTTCTTTAGCTTTTTCAATTAATGATTTAACCAAATCAAATATAGAGAATCCAGTAAACATTAAAATACCAGCAACCATTAATACAATAGAAATAATTTGCATACCACTATACGAAAATAACATCGTAAATAAAATAGCAAATACTCCTCCAATAACTCCACCGCCTACACCAAGTAAGTCAGATAAAGTACCAAGTTTCATTAATTCATTAAATCCCGCTACAAGTTGGTTAATTGTTTCTCTAAAAACAACCATTGAATTAAATTCATTTTGGGAAACAAAATCCCAATGCATCAAAACTAACCATCCAAGTGAAAAGGTATATACACCAATTAGTTTTGATGTAAAGAAATCAGGTTTTTCTCTTTTTATAAGCATATATACGCCAATAATTCCCAGTACTAATAATAAAATCATATGCAAAGAACCAACAACAAAAAGTCCAAATGAAGCAATCATTCTTCCTACTGGTCCATACTTGCCTAATCCTAGTATTGCCATAAGAACTAATATAATACCCATTAGTTCTGTTTTATATTTAAATTTAGTTTTAACTACTTTTTTTCTTTTACGTTTAGCCATAAATAATAACTCCTATCATTACAACTTAATTATACTACAAACCTAATATAAATCAAAATAATAAATCAGAAAGTTTACACAAGAAAAAAAGAGCGTAAACTACGCTCTTGAAACATACTTACCATCAGCAGTAGAAACAACAATTGTTTCTCCTTCTTCGATAAATAATGGAACTCTTACATTCATACCAGTTTCAACTTCAGCATCTTTTAATGCATTATTAGTTGTATTTCCTTTAACAGCTGGTTCAGTATGAGTAACTACTAATTCAACTTTATCAGGTAATTGTAATCCTAAAACTTCACCTTCATAAGAAGTAATATATACTTCTAAGTTTTCTTTTAAGAAGTTAGCATCATCACCTACAGATGATTTAGCAAGTTCTAATTGTTCATAACTATCCATATTCATGAAATAATATACATCATTCATTGAATATAAATATTGCATTAATTGTTTTTCAATTCTTGCAGTAGCAACCTTAATTCCGGCATTAAAAGTTTGTTCATAGATTGCTCCAGTTCTTAAATTTTTAAGTTTTGCTTTAACAATAGCTGCACCTTTACCAGGTTTAACATGTTCAGTATTTAAAACAACAAAAATTGCTCCATCTACTTCAATTGTAATTCCATTTTTTAAATCATTTGTACTAATCATTTATCTCACTCCTAAACTAAAATTAAAAAATAAGTGTTTAGCTTATTTTTACTTCTTTTCCTTATGTACTGTATGTTTTCTACATCTAGGACAGTATCTATTTAATTCAAGACGTTCAGTTGTATTCTTAACGTTTCTTTGATCTCTGTAGTTTTCTTCTTTACATTCACTACAAACAAGAGTTTTATATTGTCTATTTCCTACTTTAGCCATTTTTCTTCCCTCCTTACACGCCTATAGGTATTATATCAGATATTTCAAAAAATGCAAAAGTTTTTTTTAGAAATAGCAAGCAAATTAACAAAAATATAATCAAAACAACCAATTTAACAGCATTTTATTCTATAATCCATACATTTCAGCATATTTATTACTTACAGCCCTAGTAATTCTAAGTGTAACTAAACTAGCAAAATTACTATTAGAATTAGGATGAGAACTATTTGGAGAAGTAACCATTAATGATACTTTAGGATTATTATATGGCATATAGCCAACGAAATTACTAGTAATAGTTTCAGTATCAATAATACCATTATTATCAGTATCTAAAAAACTTTGAGAAGTACCCGTTTTACCAGCCGCATTCAACCTATCTTCAACATAACCTCTACCATAACCACCCTGCATATGCATAACAGCATAAAATCCCTCTTGTATTCGCCTCATATAAATTTCATCTGTATTAACACTATTTAAAATTTTAGGTTTAAAACTATATATTACCTCTCCATCATCTGAAATTACTTCTTTCAAAAAATTCATTTTATATCTCTTACCACCATTTGCAATAGTATTAATATATTGTGAAAGTTGTACTGGAGTATACGTTTCATATTGTCCCATTACATAATCAAGTAAATTACCAGCACTTCTATCTTTAGCGGTATATCCTAAACTCTCAACAGGTAAATCAATTCCCGTAGAAACACCAAGTCCAAAAGATTTATACATATTCCGATAAACATCAAATGCTTTTTGATTAAAATTAAGTTTAATACCATTAAAATATTCTTGACCATTTACTCTAATAGCCGTCTTAAACTGATAAACATTACTACTTTTAGCAAGTGCAACTATATCATCAATTACACCTAAATTTAAAACGGAAGAGCATTTTTTAGGAGCGCCAGCAATCTTAACACACTCATCATACATCTTCTCTCCTATTTTAATTGCCCCAGTATTATAGCCAACTAAACTAGATGCCCCTTTAACAACAGAACCAGGAGTAACAGGAGAAACAAGCATACTATTAGCATTATCAACAATATTTCCATTAACTAATCTTTTAGAAGCAAAAACAAGAATTTCACCAGTATTTGGTTCCTGCATAATAACACTAGAATGATCATAATATTCCGTATTAAGTTCACTCTTTGCTCTTAGCATTTGCTCAATAATTATTTTTTCTACTTCCATTTGTAAATTTATATCAATAGATAAAACAATATCATTACCTCTTTTTCCTTCTTTAACTAATTTAAGTTCATTAGAATTAATAACTTGATATAAACTTTTTTCACCTTTTAAATATTCTTCATATTGTTTTTCTAAATAACTAATACCAACTCTATCACTAAGTGAATAACCAAGACTTAAATAATATTCTTTTTCTTCTTTAGGAATTCCTTGTTCACTACTAGAAACACTTCCTAAAATAGACTTCATTGTATCTCCATAAGGATAAACCCTAATCCAATCAACCCTTGTATCAAAACCATCTAATTCCTTATTATTTTCAGAAATATAAGCAAACTCTTCATCACTAACATCACTCTTAATTATTTTTTCAGAATAACTATAACCATTTCTCATTAAATAAAACAAATATGCAACTTTTCTATCATCATCAGATAAACTATTAATCATTTCATCAGTAATTCTTTCAAGTTTAATATTTTCAATATCTAAACTACTTAACTTTTTCATTTCATATAATTCCCATTCATCCTTAGAAAGTAGCTCATCTAAATTAGATTCACTATTATACAAATAATATTCCCTGATCATTCTATCATTTATACGATGATAATCTAAATTAAGATGAGAATAAGCTTTAGTTGCCAGTTCAATCATATCTTTATAAGTAGTTCCCTTACTTCTTTTATAAATAATATTATTAACTGCCTTATTATCAACAATAACATTATAATTTCTATCCAGAATTCTCCCTCTCGGTGTACTTTCACCATAAACTTTATCATAAGTAAGTTCATTTAATAACTTATTATATTTCTCATTATCCATAATCATTACTTGAAAAAATTTAACTGATAATAAAACAAACACAAAACAAATTATAAAAAACAAAAATAAACATTTACGATCATCACCATTTTTAATAATAAAGAATTTCATAAATAATCCTCCTAAATATATTTTGTAACTATTTTAAAAAAATAAATCATATATTTAAACGAGGTGATTAAAATCTATAAAGAATATATAAAAAAATATTTAAAAAATTTAAATATTGATGATATAAAAAAATATGCATATAAACAAAATGAACACTTATCAAACGAAGAAGCAACTATTATTTATAACCACATAATAAAATATCAAAATGAGTTATTAAATAAAAACACAAATTCATTTTCAATATTAAAACAAAACCTTAGAAAGGATCTATTCAATAAAATAGTACAATTATACAATGAATACAATAAGTATATATAAGACCAAAACATTGAAAATATTGACTTTTTTGACATAATATGATATAATATGTGCACTAATGAAGGGGAAATGCATATGATTATAGAAAGTGTAGAAAAAGTGCCTGTATATGCTTCTGGGGAACAAATAATAATCCCACAAGTAGTACATGGTTTTCAAAATCAAGATGAAGTACGCGCAATAACATATACAGTAAATGGAATAAAATATCAATTTTCTAATGAAGAAGGACATAAAGTGTATCCATCAGGTTCATACTCTAGTCCACGTCCAATGACAAAAAAAGAATTTAAGGACATTTGTAAAATAATGGTTTTAAATTCTAGTGCTTATGGAGAAATCGAAGAAACAATTCTTTCTGAAATAGAAAAATTAGACTTTTCAATTGGACATGCGAATAGTACATTTGAAATTGTAAGATCTTGCGTAGAACAATCAAAATTAGGTACATTAGTTATGAATATTGGTGCCGCTCGTTATTTCTACCACCCAAACGAAAACAAAGTATTTCATGTTGATCATAGCAAACTAATTAATGGTCATATGTTAGTATCACCTGAAAGCGATGAAATAATATCAAAAATTACCTCTTCAAAAACCATGACTAAAAAAATTCAAAAAGCATTAAACAGTTAAAAAAGACAAACTTAAATGTTTGTCTTTTTATTTTTATTCATCAGCTAAATTATCAAAATATCCTTGAACAAATACAACAGGAGTTCCTTTATCTCCACTACCACTAGTTAAATCACATAAAGAACCGATTAAATCAGTCAGTCTTCTAGGTGTAGTTCCTTGAGATAACATATTACCAACTAAATTACTTTCCTTAGTTTTAATTTCTCCTTTAATAGCATCTTTTAATTCATCACCTTTTAAATCAGCAAACTTATTATCTGATAAGTATTTAAGTTTCAACTCATTAGGTGTACCTTCTAATCCTTTAGTGTAAGCAGGACTAACAACAGGATCAGCTAATTCCCAAATATGACCAACTGGATCTTTAAATGCTCCATCTCCGTAAACCATTACTTCAATATTTTTTCCAGTTTTCTTCTTTAACATTTTTTGAATCTTAGTAACAAGCTCGCCACCAGTCTTTGGAAATAATTTCAATCTTTCTTCTGTTGACTTATTAGAACCAAGTAATCCATAATTAGGATTAAATCCACTTCCATCAACACTTTCATTTAATACTTCGAACAATCCATAAACAGTATTTGCTCCACTCTTCTCTAACGTTGCTTTAGTCTTATATCTCGTATGAATATCACAATTTAAAATATCTTTTGAATAATTTAATATATCCTTAACATTATTTGAAAAAACAAATTCAACTTCACAATTTTCACTCTCAATTAATTCTTTATAAAAATCAACCATATTAATTCCAGTAAAAGGATGTTTAAAATCTCCAAAATTTTCATAATATTCCTTTTCAGTAAATGTACTAGCTAAATTAAATTTACTTACTTCTAACTTTTCTTCATCAAGAATAGAATTACCAACTTCATCCTTTGGAAAACTAAGTAACATTGTAATCTTATCCATTCCTCTAGCTATACCTTTTAAAATAATTGAAAAACGATTACGACTTAATATTGGATAAACAAGGCCTATTTTTTTACTAGGAAATTTATTAATCATATCTTTAGCTACATTATCAACAGTTGCATAATTACCTTCACTAATACCAACTACTGCTTCAGTAATTGCAACAACATCACGATCTCTAAATTTAAATCCTTCAGACTCACTTGCTTTCATTAATGAATCAACAACAATATTTGCTAAATCATCATTTTCTTTAATAATTGGAGTACGAATTCCTCTAACAACAGTTCCTACACATCTCATAAATTTACAACCTTCTTCTACATAAAATTAATTAAAAGTATATTACCCTTAACAAAACAATTATAACACCAATATAAAAAAGAAAAAAAGTCTTATTTAAGACTTTTTATTATTTTCTAATTTTATCAATTAGTTCAGAATCAAATTTTTTATTTTTTATCATTTCAATTTCATATTTGTATGGAGCAAATTCTCTATCAACATATGGTGTTTCTAGTATTTTAGGAATATTTTCCAATCTTTCATTATAAATTATCTTCATAAGCATATCAAAACCTAAATGACCAAACCCAAAGTTTTCATGTCTATCTTTATGAGCTCCATTTTCGTTCTTACTATCATTTACATGAACACAACCAATTTTATCAAGACCAATTATCTCATCAAATTTATCTAAGAATTTATCAAAATCACTTAAATCATAACCAGCATCACTTAAATGACATGTATCAATACAAACACCAATTAAGTCCTTATTATTAACTAAATCTATAATTTGTTTTATTTCTTCAAGTTTAGATCCAACTTCGGTTCCCTTACCTGCCATTGTTTCAAGTAAAATAACAACTGAATCATTACTAATCATATTAATTGCGTTCGCAATATTAGAAATAGCTCTTTCCATTCCAAGGCCAACATGACTGCCAGGATGTAAAACCACTTTAGTTATTCCAAGTAATTTACATCTTTCAATTTCTTCTTGTAAAAAATTAACTGAAAACTGGTATTTTTCAGGATCACCATCATTAGCCAGATTAACAATATAAGGAGCATGCACAACAACTTTACTATAATCAATACCTTCTTCTTTCATTATTTGCATAGCTTCAAGTGTAAGTCCATCTTCAATTGGATATCTTCTAGTATTTTGTGGAGCTCCAGTATAAAACATAAATGTATTCGCACCATAACTTAGTGCTTCTTTTAAACTACCAAGTAGTTGATCATTTTTATTAAATCCTACATGACTACCTAATAATAACATTATTTATCACCTCATATTACAAGTATAACAGAAATAAAAAAAAGAAGAAAGTTAAATCTTTCTATCTTTCTATACACATTAAAGCAGATGCAGGAAGTGACACTTTATCATATGTAGCATTAGACATTACCATATCACCTCTTACTAAATCCTCACTTTTAACAGAATTTGCACCATCATTTAAATTTATCCCATGAACATCATCAGAAATAACAGGATAAAAATCAATCTTACTTTCTCGGTAATACATTGGTACACCTTCTAAATCATAACCATCAATTAATCTCAGAATTAAAAGAGTATCATCTTCAGTAATTTTTCCATCAAAATTTAAATCAATTAATTTTTTTTGGAACTCAGTTACAGTTCTTGTACCATTAACAACCTGTAATGTAAAAACACTGTCAAAAATTTTTAATTGATTGTCCATGTTGGCATCACCATATAAACCAACTTGCTCACTAAATTCAACTTTAACATATCCCTTTATATCTCTACTTCCCCAAGAAGATTTTCCTCCTTGTTCAAGTAACACTGGAACAGTTTCGCTTGATGTATCAATTTCAATATAATATGTACCAAC
>JAGARQ010000038.1 GCA_017622175.1 Bacilli bacterium
CCATGACCTGCATCTACTATAACTTTATAATCGTTTTTCATTATATCACCTATATTAAGGTATGAAAAAAGAACCAAATTGGTTCTTTAATTACATTCTGCGTTGATTTGTTTGATCTTGTTGGTGTGATTGTTGCTCTAATTCTTGAAACATTGCTGCTTTTTCATTATCTACTGCACTTCTTCTAAATAAATCTTCATTTTGCATTTGCATATCTACAGCAACACTTCGATTAGAAACCCCAGCAAGTACATCCATCAAATCATCTTCTGATAATTCTCCCGTTTTTTTAAATTCTTGAACTGCTTCTCTTGGTGCTCCGCCTAAAAATTGTTCAAACTCTTTTTCTTGTTCCATGTTAACCTCACTATAAATTTTTACTATAATCTAACATCATGTCTACATATTTTGACGTTGTATCTTTATCCCAATGTATACCATCTGTTGTATTATATATTATTTTATAAGTATAATTTTTTCTATTGTTTTTTGTATCCATTATTTTATTAAATAATGGTTCATATATTAAATTATCTTTATAATTACTTTCAATAAGTGATTTTATAGCATTATTAAATTGATAATACTTGTAGTTAGAACGATATTCTTTTGCACAAGCATTTTTATTTTCATTTGTTACAACTTTATTGTTTGTTGATTGTGATACTTTCACTGGATGCATTGAAACAACATATCCATTAACTTGATATCCCATATTCTTTAATTCTAATATTGCGTTATTATAATTTAATACATAATTTTTTATTTTTTCATTTGTAATTGATATTTCATCACAACTAAAGCCTTTAATTGTATTTCCCGATAGTGGAAAGAATATTTCAAATGTTGTTTCATTCTTAGCATTTTCATATTCTGATATATTTTGTTTAACTAAATTAAAACCTTCCGTTGTTTGATAGTCAATTCCAGAACCACTTTTATTTATATAAACAAGTGTTTTATCTCCTACTTTATAATTGTTTGTTTTTGAAGAATAACTTTGTATATAGTCTGCCATTCTAGTTACTTGTGATGCACCAACTACCATTACAACTTTTTTTGTTACTGTAATCGTTGCTGTTGCAGCAATTGTATTATCTTTTGTTGTTGCTGTAATTATTGTGGTTCCCGGTTTTTTTGCAGTTACTGCTCCGTTAACAACAGTTGCTACATCATTATTAGAACTAGTCCAAATAATTGTTTTATCTGTTGTATTTGATGGTTCAATAGTTGCCTTTAAAGCTACTGTTTTAGTTTTATCATTTAAATTAAGTGCGACATTGTTTTTATTTAGTGTGATGCTCGTTGGTAACACCTTATTTTCTTCAATGTCATTTACTTCAGGAAGTGATTTATCTACAGGTTTTGACTTTACCGTATCTTTATTATCCTTTGGATTTTTCTTTAAATATTCAGAAATTGCTTCTGGTCCAACATTTACTACAAGGGCTTGTGTTTGTTTTTTATCTTTTGTGGTAATTGTTAAAACTGCACTTCCCTCTCCTACTGATATTAAATTTCCTGCTTCATCAACTTTAATAATAGATTCATCTGATGAAGAGTACAGTAATTGTTCATTACTAAAGTTCTCACTTGATTCTAGTTGTAGTACTTCATCTGTTCCCTGAAAATTTAAGTTTTTCTCATAGGCAAGTAACGCTTCTTTTTGTTGCTTTTTTACATTCATAAATAAAAAAGCTGCTACTACTACTCCTAATATACATAATCCATAAAAACATGGTAAGAAAAACTTGTCTAATATCTTTCTCATTTCTACTGGCATTATTTATCACCCTAATTTTATTATATCAAAATTAGTTATTTTCAATATTTATTTTAGTTAATTAACAAAAAAATTTACAAATTTATTGTAAATTTTTATTAATTAGTTCATATATTTCAAATATTGTTTCATTTTCTTTTCTTTCATTTGTCTTTTGAAAGTTTAATTTTTCTAGTACTTTTTTTGAGTTGTCATTTCCAACTATTGTATCTGCCCATACTTTGGTTAGTTTTAAATCACTAAAACCTATTTCTATTAATTTTTTTATAATTTCTGTACAGTAGCCTTTTTTTGTATAATCATAATCAAAAATATATGATAATTCTGCGGAATTTTCTTCTTCTGAAATTTTTAAACCTACAAAGGCTATTGGTGTTGGTGTTTCTTTTACTGATACTGTTAATGATGAGGCAATTCCACTATTTATTTTATCCACTTTTCTTTTTAAAAATTCAAGTCTTTCTTCTTTTGTTTTATTTTTTATACCACCTAAATATTTTTGAGTTTCTACTTGTTTATCCATTTTTAAAAGTAAATCAACATCTTCTAATGAAGTGCTTTTTATAATTAAACGTTCTGTTTCAATAGGAAGTAAGTTTAATAATTGTTTATTTTTCATATTTCACCTTTTATTTTTTTTAACATTTCTTTAAACATTATTCCATGAGATTTAGTTATTTGATTTGTGTTAATTAAGTTATTTATTTCATCTGTTGTCATATATTTAACATAGTCCACTTCTTCTTGTTGGAGTTTTATGTCTTCTAAATTAATATCTTTTTTTATATAAAATATAAATCTTAGTGGCATATCGTAGTTAATAAAACCTAATTCTTTTATTTCTTCATTATCAATATTTATTCCGAGTTCTTCTTCTACTTCTCTTTTTATTGAACTCATTGGAGTTTCATTATGAGTTATGTGTCCTCCAGTTGATGAGAATTCTCCACCTTTTTCTTTTGATGTTTTTTGCATCAGGAATTCACCTTTACTATTTTCTATAAAGATTACTCCTACTGCGATATGTTCATGCTCCTCTAATTTAGTTGTTTTATCGCCTCTAACGATTGTTTTTCCTGTTTTATTACCTGCTGAATCATAAACATCTAATAGTTCCATACGACCTCCTATATGTCTTTTTTTAGACTACTACCATTTTCTTTATTGTAACAGTTTTTTGGTAAAAAGGCATCTGATGATAAAAATTTTTCAAATCCAGATACATCAAATCTTATTCTTCTTACTCTACCTGTTTTTGGATCAATATCAGTTAACTCTATTTTATGATCTAATGATAATGGTGACATATATACATTAACATTTCCATGAGCTAAGCTATTTCTTACAACATCACACATTATTTTATGGAATGTTTCTTCATAGGATAAGTCTGGACTTCTTTGACTTTCTTTTTCCATACTTAATACAAAAGCATTTTCTTCACTTTCTGGGTTATTTATATTACCAGAAATTATTTGTATTGTTCCATCTAATGGGAAATTTATTTTTTTATAATCTAAGTTATCAAATTCTTTATTTTGTAATCTATACATTATTAGGTATGCTTTTAATACTAGTAGTGATGGATAACACGATTCAAAGCCAAATTCATCTCCGCTATAGAAACTGGTATCAACTTTATTTGTTGTCAGCGTACTATAAAAATACCAGAAGTGTGCAAACCAATTGCTTATTTCTCTTTTGGGATTAATTATATAATTTAGAGTTGTGGAAATTATTCCTATTTGAGTTTGTTGATTCATTTTATAAAATTCATTACCAAATGTCTTTTGAATATAGTCTTCTAATAAACGAATTGTTTCTGGTTTTAATTTTAATAATTCCCCTTTTACATCTTCAAAATTAGATGATTCTTTTAATTGTTTAATAAACCCTTCAACATCTATTACATCATCAATTCTTGAGTCCATTAAATGATCTTCCGGTGTTTTATCTTCTAATGTTTTTATTCCTTTATAATGTAATGCATTAATTGACATTTCTTCTAATACTTTATGAAGAGTTTCTTTATCTTTCATATCAATAAATCTTATATTATAAGTAAATAAGTTTTCAGTTAGGCCAAGGCCTTCAATATTTGAAAAATATTCAAAAACATATTTTTCAAATTCTAAATTTAGTAGTTCTGCTTCAAAATAACTTTTTATTTTAATATTTGTATAATCTAAATTACCTGGTTCTAATAATATCTCAAAATTACTATGAAGTATTCCATTTCTTATTTTTTTCATCACACTTTGGGCATCTTGATCGGTAGTTAAATCCTTTACTATACTTAGCCAATTATCAAATGGTGTTTCTACTGTTCTTTTATCATTAAATTCTTGTTTTCTTGTTTGTTGATTTGCACTAAGAGTTGGTTCTAAACCAACACTTCCTTTTGCAGCTTGTTTATATTCAGTTATCTTTTCTGTTTTTTCAATACTTTCTTTGTTTAAACCTAATAATGCTGTTGTTAAGGTATACATTATACTTAGTTGTTCTTCTTTCATTAATGTTTGATTTTGTACGCCACTTAATATTAGCGATGTACGAAAGTCATTCATTGTTTTTGGTGTATATCCATTTTTATAAGCTCTTATTAGTTTTTGTAAAGCATTAAATGCTCTACGATAGTACTTTTCTGAATTATTCATACTATCACCCCTGTTTTTAATTTCGTGGTTATTATAACACAAAAGATTATACGTGTTAGGTATAATCTTTTTAAAACATATCTTTTTTCTTTAATAGTATTGCGACTAATAAAGATGTTATTAATGAAATAATAATTACTAATGGAAAAGCATTATCCATTTCAGTTATTCTTCCTAAATCAATGTTCATTCCTAAGAATGATGAAATCATTGTTGGAATTGATAAAACAATTGTTGCTGCAGCTAAAAATTTCATTGCAATATTTAAGTTATTTGAAACTACAGTTGAATATGTATCTTTAATAGATAATAATATTCCTTTATAAATTGTAGTCATTTCCATTGCTTGTTTATATTCAATAATTGCATCTTCTAATAATTCACCATCATTTTCATATAGAGGTAGAATATTTCCTTTTGATAGTTTACCTAAAACAACATCATTTGATTTTAATGATGTCATGAAATATACAAGTGTTTTTTCTATTTCAAGCATATCTACTAAATCTTTATTTTTAGTTGATTTTTTTAGTTCTTCTTCTTTTTGATCAATATCTCTGCTTACTTGTTTTAATACTCGTAAGTATGTTGCGGCTGTGTGAAGAAGGATTTGAATTAAAAATCTTGTTTTTTTAGCAGTTCTAAAATCTTTTACTTTGTCTTGTTTAAAAGCATTAAGAATCGTTGTTTTCTTTGGAGACACTGTAATAACGTAATTATTATCAGTAATTATTATACCAAGTGGTATAGTTGTGTATTGATGATCTTCATCTAGATATGGTGTATCGACAACTATTAAAGTAGCATTCCCACTACGTTCAATACGTGGTAATTCTTCTACGTCTAACATTTTTGTAATTAGATCTTTGTCTACTAATGTTTTTGCTACAACTTTATCTATTTCATCATTCGTAGGAGTGGTCAGTTCCATCCAGCAGTCCATTGTTATTTTCTTAATTTTTTTAATTTTTTTGTCTACTGAGTTAGTTTTAAATACTTTTAACATTTTCATCACTCCTTTTTATAATTTTTCATATTATAACACAATATTATTGATAAATAAAGAAAAAAGTTCTGTTATTCAGAACTTTTTCCTAGTTTTACTTTTACAGTTTTTTCCTTTGAGTCTCTTATAAATGTAATTTCTACTACATCACCAGCTTGATGTTGATATAATTCATATCTTAAGTATGCATAATCTTTTACTTCTTTTCCAGCTAGTTTAGTAATAACATCACCTTTTTTAAGTCCTGCTTCTTTGGCACCAGAGCCATCTACTGCATTTATTACAACTACACCTTGTGTAATTTTTTCATCTAAAATTATTCTGTTTCTATATAGTAATGACGTATCTGTTACGTTGGCCATTTCGATTCCTAAAAGTGGCCATTCTATTGTTTTTCCAGCTTCTAATGTTTTAACATGACTCATGGCATATTCAATTGGAATTGCGAATCCCATTCCTTCTATTTGGTCATCAACTAGTTTTAATGAGCAAATTCCGATAACTTCACCATTTACATTTAGTAATGGTCCACCACTGTTTCCAGGATTAATTGATGCATCTAATTGTAATACTCTCATAACCCAGTCATTACTTGAGGTATTTGATACACTTACTGATACCATTCTATCTTTTCCAGATAGTATACCAGATGTAACACTTCCTCTATAGTCATACCCCATTGGTGCACCAACAGTAAATACTGTATCACCTAAGCGCATATCTTCACTTTTTCCAATATTAGAAATTAAAGTTACTTTTTCTCTAGCTATTTGGATTACTGCTAGGTCTAGATATTCATCTCCACCTAGTACTTTTCCATCTATTTCTTCATCATTTGACATAACTAAAGTTATTTTATCTCCACCTGATACAACATGATTATTTGTTAATAAATAACCATATTTGTCATCAGCTCTATAAACAAAGGCTGTACCTGTTGAAATAACTTGATCTTGTTTATATGTTCTTACTAAGGCAGTTGCATCATATATTTTTTCTACTGATGCAGCTAAAGAACCTTTTTCATATACTTGTGTTTCGTTTTTTGTTACTATTGTTCCTCCACCTGTTGTACCAATAACTTCACTTATAATTGGTGTCCATTTAAGTAATGCAAACATTACTACTCCACCTATTACAAAGGAGAAAGTAACAATAAATATCATTTTTAAAGTATCTTGTTTTTTTCTCATTCGAGATCCGAACTCCTTTCAATTCTTGCTAGTTCTTTCCAGTTTGATGGGAACCCCATACGATTAAATACTTTTTCTATCTTTATAGTATGTAAATTATAATTTAGTGTCTGAATGATATTTTCTAATTCCATTGTCATGTTTTTAAATTCTTCTGTTTGAAGCATTTGTTTCATAATAATTACTAATGCAAATAAATCATGTTTACCATAAATATATTCTCCTTCTTGTTTTGGAATATCTAATATTTTATGATAAATTGTATCATCAATGGCTTTTTGAGTTTTATTTTCAAATAATATATCTTCATGAGCACATAAGTTACGATAGTTTGCTAATATAGGTAAGTATGTTTGGAAATCATCTGGTTCAATTCCGTATGTTCTAGCAATATCTCTTTGGTCTTCAGCTTTTAATACTGAGTACATTTCACTAACAATACCAAATGATAAGACTTTAACTAAGATCCATAAAGGAATATATCCATAATTAGATACATAGTGTAGTGTCGCAGTATGTTGTGAACCATTAACACGAATTTGTCTTTTCATCTTTTTTAATAAATCATTTAGTTGGCGTTGCTTATCTGGATGTTGTGTAAAGTTTTTGGGTTTTAAGTAATCACGTTCACGATATCCATATTTTTTAGATAATTGATATGATGTTATTGATTTTAAGTTATTTTCAATTACTAATAAATACTTAAATAAGACATTTCTAATTGATCTATCAAATAGGAAAAGACTATATAGTTCTTCAAATGTTGTTCCATCTAGGTAGTCATTATCTTCTCTTCTTTTCATAAATAAATGACGATATCCATTTAAAAAGAAATAATTTTCACGTAAAAGTACTATTTTTGCGTACTCTTCATCATTGATAATCATACCTCTATGTTTTAAGATTTCGATTTGTTCATCTAAGTTTTTAAATTGTTTCCCTATCATTATTCTCACCTAGTATAAATTATATCATACTATTTAGAGAAAAAGTATGAAAAATTATGTGTTTTTTATGGTATAATTTAATTACCTCTTTTTTGAGGTTATAATGAGTATTAATATGTTACGAGGGAGGTAGTTTAATGCCCGCAACAATTACGCATGCTTATTTTGCAAAAGATGTTTTTGATATCTTACCAAGTAATATTAAAAATATAATAGATTGTAGTAGAATTAAGATGTTTGGACAAAGTATGGATTCATTAATGTTTTATAATCTTTTTTCTATTTTACCAGGTAAAAAGATTAGACAATTTAATTATGATTTCCATAGATGCAAATCACAAGAATACTTTGTTAATTTAATAAATTTTATTAAAGACAATAATTTAAACGAAGATATGGATGTTTGTTCTTATTTAGCAGGAATGATATGTCATTATGTACTTGATTCAAATATACATCCATATATAGTTTATAAGACTGGTGTTTTTGATAAGAAAAAGAAAAATACGTATAAGTATAATCATGTTCATGATTTTATGGAAGCTTTTATTGATAATGATATGGTTAAAAGACGAGAAAAAGCAAATCCATATAAGTTTAGACTTGATCAATTTTGTTTTAATACTAGAGAATTTTCTGATAATTTAAATGCTGCTATAGACTATAGTTTTAAAGAAACTTTTTATATTGACAATATGAGTAGTATTTATTACAAATCATTAAAACAAATGAAGAATTGTCTTTATTTATTTAGAAGAGATCCTTATGGAGTAAAAAAATTCTTTTATAAAGTATTAGACACTTTTACTACAAAAAGAATATTTAGATTTGAGACTGTGTCATATCACGTTGATTTAGAAGATAAACATAATTATTTAAATTCTAATCATAAGTTGTGGAGAAATCCTACTAGTTATAATATGACAAGTACTGAATCGTTTGTTGATTTATATTTAAAATCAATAAAAACTGCTAAAGTATTGATTTGTGCTAGTTTTGATTATATTAATAATAAGGATATTGAGCTTGAAAAAATATTTACTAATATGAGTTATGTTACTGGAAGAGATTGTGATTTAGATGTAGAACTAAAATATTTTGAATTTTAGTTCTTTTTTTGTATAGTTTATTTTTTATTATTCATACTATTATCAGGTGATACTTATGTTTTATAAATATGAGATTAAAAATAATGGTGTTGAAGATATTTTATACTTATACTTATCTATGAGTTTTGAGTTTTCTAGGGAATTAGTTCTTAATTCTAAGGATGATGATTTATGTAGAAGAACTAAGAATTTTATTAGAAATAATAATATTAATTATAATGGTAGAAAAGTTTATTTAGTTATAGATGGTATTGTTGTTAAGACTTTGGATATTGCTAAAGAAAGCAATCCCATTGAGATTTTAAAAGATAGTCTTTATTATTCTAATGAACATTTTTTGGTTAATACTAAATTACAAGATGATAGTATTATTGAACTTCCATTAAAAGAATATTTACTTGGTGTTTTAGCTAATAATACAATGATTGGTCTTGATATTGAGGTTATAAAAGCTGTTTGTATTTTATATAGAACTTATGCATTTCTTATGATGAAGAAAAATAAGGTTATTGATATTACTAATAGTTTTGCTTTATACAAGCCTATTTCATATTTTAAGTTAGTATGGACTACTGGATATGATGATATATTAGAATTACTTAATAAAGCAATCAAAGAGACTGATTGTCTCTTTGTAACTTATAACGAAGAGTATATTTTACCATTTATACATTATTCTAATACTGGTAGAACTTTTTATAATAGAGAGTATGAATATCTAAGCTCTGTTAAAAGTTTATGGGATTTAGAATCTCCTTACTACGTTGATGTTAAAACTTATAATTATGATGATTTAAGTAATTTATTAGGGTTTAATATTTCTGTTAATTCTAAATTTAATATTATTGATGTTGATAGTAGAGATTATGTTAGAAAATTAAGTATTGATGATAAAATATTCTCTTCTGAAGAATTTAAAAGTTTATTTGGATTAAAGTCTATGAATATTAATATTATTGTTAATAAAGATGAGTTAAAGATCATTAGCAAGGGTTATGGCAATGGTTATGGTCTTAGTTTATATGGAGCTAATGAAATGGCTATTAATGGCTGTAGTTTTGCTAATATTTTGAAGTATTACTTTCCTAAAATTAGTATTAATAAATATATAAAAGAACTTTCGTAATGAAAGTTCTTTATTTATTTTATTTTTGATTTTAATGGTTTTAGTACGGCATCAGCATCTTTGTAAATATCTACTGTTGATTTTAAAAATGTTGAATACCAATCTACGTTAGAGATAAATGTTTGTAGCATTCCAGCATCTTGCTTTTTAGCAAGTTTATCAACTACATCAGCATTTTCTGCTAATTCTTTAGCAAATTGAAGTATTTCTTCATATGTAAATTTTCCTATCATTCTTCAATTGCCCCCGTTTCCTCATCATCATCTTCTAAGGTAAGGTCTGCAGCAGGTGCTGGTGTTTGTGCAGGTGCTGGAGTAGATTTTGGAGCTTGTGTATTAAATAGTTTAGCTGCTTCTACAACGGTTGTTTTTGACTCTTCAATACTATCTGCTATGTTTATATTATCTTGGTCTTTCCAACCAGCTTTTATTTTGGCAGTTATTTCATATATTTTATTAACAGCCATAACAAATTGATTATAATCAGACATAGTTACCTCCTATATTAAGATTATTCTTGAACCATTTTTTAAATCAGTTTCTCTAACATTTTTATTTACATCATATATTTGACCTGTTTCCTTACTATAGAAATTAGTGTCTAATTTCATTTCGTAAGCTCCTTCGGTTATTTCTACTAAAGCTTGTTCAATTAATTTTTTGATTGTTCCTATTCTTTTATTTATAGGAATATATAAATCATATGATTTTTCAATTAGTGGAATTTCTAGTTCTATTAATATTTTATTTTTATTCATATTACTATCTCCTATTCATTTGAAATAAATTTAATTAAAGTAGCTTTACCTTTCTTAATAACATAACCGAATTTTGGATCAATCTCAGCACGAAGTGTTCTGGCATTTGTTGTAACTTTAAGAGTGAATTGGTTAGCAATACCATTTCCAATCCAGATTCCTGCTGATAGGTCAATACTTGCTTTGTACCAAGCTTCATAACTGATTGATTTAATTTGATCAATAGTTTCTACCATAATAAAGCGAATTGTTCCTAATGAACTTGAATTTTGTATTGCTAAAGTAAAGTTTCCTTTTTCTAGAGCTGTCATTTTTTGGAATAATGAGTTTAGTCCAACAATCATACACACTACTTCGTCAGGAGTATTATTTGCTTTTTTAGCATTACATATATCAATTACTTTAGTTACTACATCTTTACATGTACCACTACCATATGTAATTGTTTCTTCTGCAAATGTTGTTCCATTTAACGCATTTGCTGCATCCAAGATAATACATTGTGTATTTGGAACTTTAACAACTGCTCTAGCAATTCCATGTAGGAATCCAGGAAGAGATGTAACATCTTCTCCAGTAATGTTGTAAATGTAAGAGTCTTTTAAGTTGATTGTTGCAATCTCTAAAGATTCTTTTTCTACTCCTACTGGGATTGTTCTTAAGTTTCCAAGTACTTCTGCAACTTCTTCTTGACCAATTGTTTCTGGTAATATTGGTACTTTCTTAGCTTTGTAAGTACAAATTTCTGCTAATTTTGTACAGATTATTCTAATATAATCTGACATTTTTTCTTCCTTGTATGGATATGCTGTTTGGAATTCATAAATTGCGTCTAGTGCAATCATACCACGACCAAATACTTTTGAAGGTTCTTTCTTTCTAACTCCTGGAAGAACACTTGCATAGTCTGATGGGTCATTGAATTGTAATACAACATTTTGACGGAAGTTTTGTCTAATACGATATCTTACTGTATTTGGACCATTTGTTGTGAACATAAATACTACTCCGTATTTTAAACAATCACGAGTAATTTGTCCTAAGATTTCTTCATAATCACCATAAGTTTCCATAAATGCTTCTACATTGTTGATTGCAACAATGATTAATGGAAGTTGTTTTCCTCCATGATTAATATAGAAATCGAATGATCCATTGTAATCTACAAATAGACGTTTACGTTCTTCGATGATTTTTGTAATCATCTTAAATAAATTATCAATTTTTTCATTATCTGCAGCAAGTAATACTTCTCCAACATGTGGTGCTTTTTTGAACATAGTCATTGTTTCTGCACCAAAGTCTAAGATGTAGAAGTTTACTTCTGATGAATCATGAGTAGTTATTGTAGAATAAATAATACTTGTTAGCATTAATTCTTTTCCACTACCACCGGATCCAAAGATAATAGCATTTCCATCTCTTGAAAGCGGAAGTGTTAATAAGTGTTGTTGTTGGTTATCTGGGTCATCATATTCTCCGATAACTGGGTTAATATCATTTTTCTTAATTTGATAGTTATATTTTTTCTTTAATTCTTCAACATAAATTGTATCTGGAATCTTATCTAACCATAATTGTTCAATTTCAATGTTTTCAGCTTTTGCTTCATCAACTATGTATTGAATGATACTTGTGATTTCTTCTCCTTTTGCTTCTACAACAACATCATCTTGTTTTGTATCTAGGTTTTTAATTACGTTTCCAACATTATCAATAATGTTAATTGATTGGTCAACTTTCTTTTTACGTTTTTCTGTTGGATAGTATTTAGCACCTGCCCATGCAGCTTGTCCCATTGCGAATAATTCGTTATAACCTACTTGTAAGTAGAAACGACCTGCTTCTTTTAAGTTGGCTGCGTCTGGTACTCTAATCATGTCGTTACTATCTGCTTTATCTTGAACTTTTAAACAAACACGGAATTTTGAGTTTGACCAAATTTGTTCATTAACTACTCCGGCTGGTTTTTGTGTTGCTAGGATTAAGTGAACTCCTAGGGAACGTCCGATACGGGCAGTTGAAATTAATTGTTCCATGAATTCTGGTCTTTGCGCCTTTAATTCGGCGAACTCATCACTTATGATAAATAAATGTGAAATTGGTTTATCTACTAAACCTTTACGATATAATCCTTGATATTTATAAATATCAATAGTACTTTCATTTAATTTATCTCTTGCTTCATTAAACATTCTTTGACGTTTACGAAGTTCTGATTGAATTGATGCTAAGGAACGGTTCATTTCATTTGTATCTAAGTTGGTAATTGTTCCTGCTAAGTGAGGAAGTTTCATTCCTGTTTCTCTGTTTTCAAAAGCTCCTGTTAAACCTCCACCTTTATAGTCGATAAGTACGAATGATACTTCGTATGGATGGTAGTTAAGAGCCATTGACATAATGTAACTAATGATAAACTCTGATTTACCTGAACCTGTCATACCAGCGATAAGTCCGTGAGGTCCGTGGAATTTTTCATGTAAATCTAGTTTAAATAGTTCTCTTGTCTTATCTACTCCAACTGGTGCTTGTAATGACTTAGTTGGATCATTTTGTTTCCATCTATTTAAGATATTTAATTGTTCTACCATACCTACATTGTACATTTCTAGGAATGTAAGTGCATTTGGTAGAGATTGATTTTCTTTTGCAATATCAATAGGAATATTTGCTAAGATTTTACAACATTCAAACATATTTAGTGTTGGATCAAAATCTGCTAAGAATTCTTTTTGTTTATTTGAAACTAATTCGTTTTCAAATACCCCTGATTTCTTATCTCCAATACTTACGAATGTTTTACATTCATTTGGAATGTTAATTAATCTTGGACTTACTACGATTAAACTGAAACCATAGTTAACATTTGATTCAGCAACGTCTTTAATAATTTCAATATCTCTAATACCTTTATAGTCGTCTGTAAAAATTACGTAATATGGTTGATGATGTCTGTAGTCTAAACCACTTTGTTCCATCTTACCATTATTATCTTTAAACTTTCTTGCTTGGAAAGATTTTTCTAAAGTAAGTGATATTTCTTTTGCCTCGTCTAAGTTAGTGGCGAAGTATCTTGTACTCCTATCATTACTCCAAATATGTGGGGCTACTTTTAGATATTCCCAATATGGAGCATTCTTTTCATTTGTAAATACTACTAATTTTAAATCTTCATAACTATGGTAAGCTAACATTTGAAGAACTAAACCTTCAATAAATTGACGTTTGTTAGCAGATGTACCAATAATTGCTGAAATATTTTTTTGAACAAATGATAGTGATACAGGAACATTTTCAAGCATTCTTGATTCTGCTCCTAATTTGTATACTTCTTTTAATAATTCATCTGTTTCAAGTGAGAATCTTTCTTCTGGGAAACTTACATTACCAAATAATGGTGTTGTACCAATACCTAGTCTTAAGTCTAAGAAATCTTCTTGGTCAATTTCTCTTTCCCATAGGTTTCTCTTTTTACCGTAAATAATATCTTTTGTCGCTGATAAAGGAAGATAGTTATCAATTAAAATTTGACGTTGAATCTTCATTTCAGCTTGAATTTTTTCACGTTTTTGTTCTACGTATTCATTATATTTTTTCAAACGTTCTTTTTCACGTTTTTTACGTTGTCTTTTTTGATAGTTTTGAGACATTATTGGCCAAACTATCATTGTACACATCATTGCTCCTGATGTTAATAATGTTGATGCTACATCTTTAATATCAACGGAACCATTGATTACGCTCATAAAAGCACTTAATCCAGTTGATAAAGACATCATAGCCATAGTCATCATTGGCCCCAAAGTATAAATTAGTGGAGTCTTATCTTCTGCTTCTTTTCCTGGAGGTGGATCAATTCCAATATTTACTTCTTCAATTCTTGTTTTGAATCTTGGTGCACGATAGAAGTAATCTTCTTCTTTAAAGAATTCTATACTTTCTTCATCTGGATTATCTTCAACAGTTTGTGTTTGTACAAGTGGTCTTTCAATATCAAATAATCCTCTATTAAAGTTAACATAGTTTCCAATTGTATTAATTACAAGTGATTGGTCCATTACAATAATCTTTAGACCCATTATAAATATAATATCTCCATATTCAAGAGTTTGTGTTGTTACTGCTACGTTATTTACGTATGTTCCATATTTACTATTTAAATCTTGAATAACCCATGTACCACCACTATATATTAATCTTGCTTGTTGTTGTGATACAAGTGGATATGCATAGCTAATATGAGCATTAGCATCATTACCTATTATAATTTCACCTTGGGCTTTTAATCTAAGTTTAAGTGTTGTCTTCTCTGTACTTGGTGAACAATATAAAATAACGTATTCATTATCTGTATTAATTTTTAAAAAATATAAGCTATATTCTTGTAAAATGGCAGAATCAATTTCGTGATCTCCATTCATAATTTTTGTTTCGAAGTCACTTTTGATTTTCCATTGTCCATTATCTTCTTCTACGTTAATTAAGTTTCTTACATTACCGAGATAATCGTTGTCTGTGATCCAATAGTTTCCGGCAACTTTTGTTGGTAATGTAAAATTATATATTTTGCTTTTTTTAATCAATCTTACGATCACTTAAGATCACCCCAGTTATTATTCCTATTCTATATGTAATTATATATGTTTTTCAATTTTTTTACAACATTATTTTACTTAATTTGCTAAAAGAATTTTTTGTAATTTATCTTTCAAGATATAATTTGTCTTGAGCCTCTAAATAAATACCATATAAATCCTTCTTAGGGCATATAAATATTAGTTTTTTATTATCTACTGGTATGTCCTGCTCTTGTTTTTCAGGATTATCTGGTTGTAGTGGTTCTTCTATATCTTTTTCTATTTTTTTAAAATTTATATTTGCTGAGTCAATTATAGTTATGGAATCATCTATCCATAGACATTCTTCTGGTTTCTTTTTATTATTAATTGAAAAAGAACCACCATTATTTTTGTACCATCCAGTTCCAGTAAATTTTCCTTTTCCACATTCTATATGGCAGTGATTTCCTGTTGTTTGTCCTTTTGTACCTTCTGTATAGAAAGGTTCATTCTGATTTATTCTTTTACCAACAAATAAATCACTTACATCGTTAGAGTGTGCAAACATTATAGTCATATAATCAATTGTTCCATCTGGATATTCTACTGGTTCAGTACTTTCAAGCCATACTTCGTTAGCGTCTTGAGGATATATTTTTTTAATTATACCAGTAAAAGGAGCGTTAATTGTAGAAATAGATGAATCAATGCTTGCCTCATCTATTGCATAACTATCTATGTGAGAACCTATATTGTATCCTTGAGTAATTCTCATATATTTACTGGGATATATTGGTTTTTCCATTATTATCCTCCTTATTTATTATGTTTTCTTTGGAGATAGTGACTTTATTTCTATTTATTATTTCACCATATGATTGAAGTTTTCCTTCTAATGTTTTGTATAGTGTATCTGCTCCTAGAAAAGAAAATAATCCCACCCATAAACTTGTTGGGAATGTAACGTTAGTAAATGACATACAAAATACAATGCCTATGGATAAATTTACTATTAATGAATATATTGGAATTAATTTTTGTGTTGGTAAATGTCTTTTTGTTTTTTGAATAAACGTACACGTAAAAACACTTAGAGCTATGGAAACGACTAATAATTCTTGTAAATATTCTATTTTTAACATATATTACCTCCTTATAGTAATATATGAAAAAAAGGACTTTTAGTCCTTATTTTTTTGATATTGATAAAATGGTTATGACATTTATAATTGCAAATAATTTATCTGATGTTGAGATATTAATAGTCCATTTTTCAGGGTCATCTAATAAGTCATTTTTCATACTTACAATTATTTCTTCTTTTTCATTTTTTACAGCAAAGTCAGAATATGTAATATCTGATGAAATATGCCAATTCTTATTAATAAGAGTATATCCTTTTGGGGTTTTATTATCAGATGTTATTTCATCTACTAATGTTCCATTCATATATAACTTATATTTTTTCTTAGAGAATAAATTATATTTAACTTCTGCTAATTGTAACTCATTTTCATCATATATGTAATAATTAAATCCCTTGTGTTTACATATGTATAGAACTTTTTCATTTTTGTCTTTTATGATATATTTTCCTAATCCATCTTGAATTAATATTAAATCCATATAATCACCTACTATATTGAGTATAGCACTTGTTTTCTAGTGCAATCAAATAAAAATAACATTGTTTATGTAAACTAATTGTCTTGCTTTTTTCTAAATATAGATTTAATAAATTTCTTAACCCCTGTTTCTTTTTTAGGATTTTCTTTTATTTCCACAAGTTCTTCCGAACTTTCAGTAGTTGGACTTAGGACTAATTCAACTCCTTTAGGAAGTGGAAATGATAATTGTCCTCTTTTTAACATAATTATGTCTCTAATCGTAAATATTTTAAAATCCATTAATTCTAAGTCCATTGTTACTTGTTCATATTGTTGTCTTCTATTTTCTACAGGCATAATATTAAATTTATATATTTTTTCATTTTTAGCATCTCCAATACTTTGCCCTAATTCTATTAGTTGTTCTTCTGTTAGATCTTTAACTTCATTATAATCAACAATCCAGTCAATTCCTTTAAAAAACTCTATGTCTTCTGGCTTCGAAAATTCTATAAACTCATATCTATTACTATCATCTATTATTGTAATTCCTTTTCCAAAAACTTGCATAAAAATAGATGCAGGGATAGATAGTCCCGAACTATTTAAATATGCCATATCATTTTTTTGAACGTACATTTTATTATCCTTTAATATTTTCATAATGAACCTCCTCTTTTATGTTCTATATTATATCATACTTTGTTTTATTTCTTATATATTTTCACAAGTTCCTGTTGAAATTCTTCTTTTGCTCTTGGATCTTGGGTATCCGATAGAAATGAATCTATAGTTCCATCTGTAAATAATGTGATATACCAGTCTTTATTACATATGGTTTGTTGTTCTTGATGTTTTGCCATTTCTTGATAAAATGTGAACCCTTCACTTGTTTGACTTCTTTGAAAGCGTAACGAGATTATTCTTTTTTCTATATCAGGATTAAAAGAGAATTTATTTGTTGCTAATACTAGTTCTCTTTTATCAAAATATCTTTTTTCTGGTATATATAATTTTATATCTGAAATGTTTTTTTCAGGAGCAGTATCTAACAAGCATTGATAATTGGAAATACCATTGTAATAATTATTTCCATTTTCTAATATAGGGCTTACTAAAAATGGCAATATGTTGCTGTTATAGTTAGATACATTAGAGTTTGTTGCTCCTATGATTGTTGCTACTATTTCATCACCGTTTTTATTCATATAATCCATAATTTGTTTTAATATTGATTTTGTTAAATCATATAATTTTTTCCCTGTCAGTTCTGGTGGAACCCATTTACTCGTTTCTATTCCTTGAGCAATTATTGTGTTTCCATTTCTCATAAGTAGAACCATTGCATAATCTTTATATTCTTTAGTTGAAAAGCTTAATATGCGCATATGTTCGCTATCAAGAAATTGTGAGAAAAGAATTGATGCATCACCATTTATTCTAAAGCAGTTACCGGAACGGTATCCATGTGTTAGATTTCTTGGCTCACTTAATGATAGTAATTCCGGTATTATTTCATTTTGAGTTTTTAGTTCAATTTGTGGGATAGATGATTTATACTTATTTCTTAATTTTTTTGTATATGCTTTTGTATTTATTGCAATGACTTCATCTTCTTCTGTTTGTTGTGCAGCATATTTATGATAATAAGACGACAACATGTCTTCTCTTATTTCTCCTGTAATTTCAGGTGTTGTTGGATCTTGTGTTAAAAATCTTTCTTTTAATAATTGTTGTAGCGATTCTTGTTTGAACTTTGTACCAATTTTATGAATAAAATATGGTAGATTATTATAAAAATAGTCAAAATTTATAAATAGTTCTATAAATTTTCCAGCTAGCATTTGTCTAATTGGATTATTAAAGTCTGTTTTGTTTCCAAATAAATAGTTTTTTAAAATGTCTTGTTCTGTCTCTGACATGTTGTTTAATTCTATTTTTTTTACAAAATAATGAAGTTGTTCATAACTAACATTTCCATATTTTTGATTAATTAGTTCCAATGTATTTTCATAACCTAAACATGTATATAGTTTATATGCAACTTCTTGATATTCTTGTTCCTGGTATGTAGGTCTTCTTCTTAATTTCCATTGCAATTCTTCTTCTATTTTGATATCTAAAATATTTTTATCTTGTGGTAGATTATGTAATAGTTTAACTATTTTATTAATTCTTTTCTTGGGAATCTGAAAGTATGTTTGTGGTGAAAGATATTGTTCTATTTCTGTTGTTGATTCGTTATTATTTTTTAAAGCACTTATTAATTTGTATATATTACCTTTCATTATTGTTTTCAATATACTTTTTTTGTTTAATTTTTGTAAAACTAATTCATAAAATTCTATTGGCATATTATTTATTCCGTAAAATGACTCAATAAAATTCTCCATTCTCTTAGTTGATGGACTTTTCTTTATCTGTAATAGTTCTTTTAAACATTTTAGTTTTTCTATTATTGTTTTTTCTTTCATATTATTCCCCGTTAATTTTCTTTATATAATAACAGATTTTCTTTGTATTTTCAATAAATTAGTGCAGCAAAAAAGCTTGGATATTTCTCCAAGCTTTTGTAAAACTGTATATTAACGTTTTGAGAATTGTGGAGCACGACGTGCTTTTTTAAGTCCTGGTTTTTTACGTTCTTTCTTACGAGAATCTCTTGTAATAAATCCAGCAACTTTTAATGTTTTTCTGAAACTATTTTCTGAATCAGCTGGTGTTGTTTTATCATAGTCTAATAATGCTTTAGTAATTCCGTGACGGATAGCTCCAGTTTGTCCAGAGAATCCTCCACCTTTTACTTGTGCATCTACGTCAAACATTTCTCTTGTGTTTGTAACATCAAGTGGTTGACATAAGTCCATTACTAATACTTCGAAAGGTAAGTAGTCATGAACATCTTTACCATTAACAGTAATTTTTCCTGTTCCTGGAGTTAATGTAACGCGAGCTACACTAGTTTTTCTGTGTCCAGTACCAGTATAAACATTTTTCTTTTCTTTTGCCATACTTAAACCCTCCTACTTAACTTCAAGCACTTCTGGTTTTTGTGCTTCATGTTTATGTTCATTTCCAGCGTATACGAATAATTTCTTATACATTTGTCTTCCTAATCTGTTATGTGGAAGCATACCTTTTACAGCTCTTTCCATCATTTCAGTTGGATATTGTTCTCTCATTACTTTAGCAGTTCTTTCTCTTAATCCACCTTGATACATAGAATGGTCATAGTACATTTTGTTTTCTAATTTGTTACCAGTTAGATTAACTTTTTCTGCATTTACAATAATGATGTTATCTCCGCAATCGATATGTGGAGTATAAGTTGGTTTGTGTTTTCCACGTAGGTATTTTGCAGCTAAGCTTGCAACACGACCTAAAGATTGTCCTTCAGCATCGATTACATACCATTTACGTTCTACAGTTTCTTTTTTTTGCATATAACTTGTCATATTTTTTTCTCCTTTTACTTAAATCAGACTTTCCCAGGGTCTAATTTATGTGGGGATATTCGAATGTACCGATTATGATTATACTAAAAAAAGTATTAAATTGCAATAGTTTTTATTACGATTTATATTGTTTTTCGGTACTTTTCACATAAATTTTACTTTTTTGTATATGGTTGTTTTGCGTCTCCTAATTCTGGATATTCGCTAGTTTCAAAATCAACTTGTTTTTCATCTAACATTGCAGATAATTCTGCTAATTTGTCATCACTTAATGATTCAACATAAGCTTGTGCATTATGAACATTTTTTAAGGTATTATTTAAACTTTGTTGTTGAAATCCATAAGTTGCTGTTGTAGCAGATGAACAAATTGTTGTTCCTAATGTCGATCTCTTTTTATCTACTAGAATTGCTGTTTTATTTCCTTTTTCATCTGTCTCATATCTTACTGCTGTTTTTGCTGTTAATCCTGTTGCTCCTACAACTGTTGCTGTTTCACATAAAATTGTTGTTGATTGTATCATATTATTTTTTCCCTCCCGAACCTTTTGTATCAGTATCTTGTACTGACGATTGTCTATTTGCACCTAGTGTTACTTGAACTAGTTTTCTTAATTGTTCTAACTCTTCTTTGGTTTGTATGCTATCGATTACTTGCGTTAATGTTGGTATATCTTCTGTTTTTTCCATACTTCTACTTATTACTGCACCAGCTTCAGAATATTGTTCAACATTTTTCTTGGTTCTTCTTTCTTCCAATTTTTTCATTGTTTCTTCTCGCATTTTATAACGATAGATATTACAGTTTTGAATGTTTACACATTGAAAGTTTATAAACGATGAACCTACTTCTAAAGCAAGGAATGGTATAACTACTGTTGGCCATATACCAAAGGCCGCAGCTATAGTTAATCCAGTAATCGCAATTGCATTCTTTATTAAGCCCTTCATATGTATATCTTTATTCCAATTTAAATAGTGTAATATTTCTGTTGGCTTATTTGGATCTATATGATAATTTCGATTTTCTTCTCTATTAAATTCTTTTCTCATTAACATTTTTTGTCTACGATAGTGATCTATTATATGTTTTCTTTCTTCTGGTGTCTTTGCATTTTTCAGTTCTTTTTTTCTTTTTCGATCACAAATTTTATCATACCACTCAATGTATTTTGGAATAAATTTTTTTATAAATTTGTACTTTAACTCTTCTACTTTAAAAACTACTTTTTGGAACTTATTAGCTCCTAGTTTTTCGCAGAGTTTAATTTTCTTTTTATAATCAACTGCTTCCATAACCGATTCCCCTATTCTCTTTGAACGGCTATTATTATACCATATAACACAAAAAAAAGCAACTATTACTGTTGCTTAGGTCCTTCTTTTATGTAGACTTTGACAGGAGATTCAATTGATTTTTTTGCTGATTCTTCTGTAAATGTAAACTCTTTTTCTTCAAGTAAATTTTCTAAAGTAATAAGTTCTTCTGTTGACATTGATTCAACATAACTTTGTGCATCTCTTACTAACATGACATTGTCTGGTACTTGAATGTTATTTAAGGCCGTTGTTACAGAACATACAATTGTAGTGCTTTTCATGTCATCATCGACACTGTCAAGACATGTAGTAGTACTATATAATTCTGTTCCTAATGTAGCTAAATCTATTGAATTATATATAAGTGTTTCTAATGCTGTCATTTACATTCCCCCTTACTGACTTTTATATTATAACATTTTCTTTTATTATTTTAAATATTAATATGTTACGTCTGTTAAATATAATCCTTCTGCTGGTGCAGTTTTTCCTGTTGTTGTTCTATCTTTACTTAATAATATTTTTTCCACATCTTTTGTGGATATTTTATTTTCTCCTACTCTGATTAGTAATCCAACCATATTACGGACTTGATACCTTAAGAAGCCATCTCCTCTAAAGGTTATTATAAGTTTGTTATCTTCTTGTTCTACATTAACAAAGCTGATGGTTCTAACACAATTTTCCTTTTCTTTACTTTCTGTAACAAAGGCTCTAAAATCATGTGTTCCTAAAAATACTTTAATCGCCTCTTCCATCGCTTCTTTATTTAAAATATAGTTATATTGAAAAACATAATTTCTTTCTAATGGATTATACTCACCTAAGTTAATATAGTATTTATATTCTTTACTTTTAACATTATATCTGGCATGAAAATCTTCTGATACTATTTTTGTTTCAATAACATGAATATCATTAGGAAGATTACTATTCATAGCTCTTTTTAATTTATATTCATTGATATCAACATCAATATCTGCATGAGCATATTGACATAATGCATGTACTCCTTTATCTGTTCTACCTGTTGCTACAAGATTAGTCTTTTTTCCATTATTGATAATTTTTAAAGCATTTTCCATTCTTTCTTGAATAGTATCTAAATTTGGCTGTGTTTGAAAACCATTATATGCGGTACCATCATATGCAAATTTTATTAAAAATCTCATAGAATCTTCCTTTCTATTATATGTGTTTATAAATATCTTTAATTATATCTCTAACATCTTTGTGATAATCTATTTTTACTTCTTTTTTCTTTTTAGCAAGATGTGTAAACTCTACTATTTCTGGTATATCAAATCTATTCTTTTTTAAATATTCTACTTTTAAGTATAATTCTTCTGTTTTACCAGTTATTAATATTTCATTATTTTTAACGAATATCATTTCATTAGTATACTTATATAGTATATTACTGTCTTCTGAAATAATAATTATTGTCTTTTTAAATTGTTCTTTTAACCTTTGAAGTAACATTATAATTTTTTTCTCATTCTGCTTATCTAAGCATTTAAATGGTTCTTCTATAATTAATACTTCTGGATTACTTAATAAATAAATAGCAAATGATAATAGTTTCTTTTCAGAAGTTGATGTTTCATAAATATTTTTATTTAATATATTATCTTCTAATCCAACAATTTTTAATGAATCTTTTATCTTTTTGATTGGATCTTTAATTATAAGATTATTTCTTTTGATATATTCAACCATTATATTATAGATATTAATCTGTGCTGATTTTATTGCAGTTACAAACGATACTTTTCTTTGATGTTCTTTTATATTATCTTTTGTAATTTTATTCTCATCTACAATAATTTGACCTTTACAAATTTCTCTAAGTGATATTATAGGAATTAATTCTTCTATGTTTTTACCTGTAATTCCATAAATCTTAGATGGTTCAAATGTTAAAGATACGATTTTTTCTTTATACTCGCAGTTAATGAATTTTATTTCCATAATATATCCACCAACCTATCCATATCTAATTCTACATTTTTAATCAAATCATAATCTTTTAATTTAACAGAAAGGTCTATCATAAAAGGTAAGTTTAAGCCAGCTTTATTTAAAATATTATCTCTTTCTAGTACTTCCTTAGGATTACCCTCTAGAACAATTTTTCCTTGATCTAAAATATATGAATAATCACTGTATAAATTACAATCTAATAAACTTGTTACCATGATAATGGTTGTTTTGTTATTTTGATTATATTCCTTAAGCATTTCTGTAATCATGATTAACTCTTGTTTATTAAAATATGGTGACAAATCATCAATCACTATTATTTTGGGATTTTTTATTAGGGCTAAAGCAATCTGAAAATATATTTTCTCTTTGTTTTTTAAATTATCCACAGTTTTTGTTAATAACTTTGTTATTTTGAATTGTTTTGCTATTGTTTTTATCAATTTATTTTTTTCACTTTTAGAAGCAGTCTCATTCATTTGATATAACATTTCATCTTCTAAAGTATTTTGAAAGGCAGTTATTTCTAGTGGGATAATAGTTTGTATAATACTTGAAATATCTGTAACTTTATATGACTCATATGGTCTTCCATATAGTGTTATTGTATTATTTATTGGTACTTGTCCATCAATTATTCTAATTAATGTAGTTTTTCCACAATTATTTGAACCTGAGACAGTTATAAACTTTTCATTTTCTATAGCAATACTAAAGTTATTAAAAATATTTAGGTAATTTAGGCCTAATATCTCTATACAATTCTTATTCATAACCTTACCTCCCTGATATTAATTAAAAATCAACCTTTAGTTGATTTTCTTTTTTTGTATTTTATATGCCATACTCAACATTAATTTTGTTGGTACAAATCTTCCAAAGAATTTAGCACATTTCATAGTAAATCCTGGAATAATTAGCATTTTATTTTTGAACATCTTATCTATTGCATATTTTGCAACATATGTACTTTTTAATGGTTTTACACCAAACTTTACTCCAGCTACATTGTTGAAGTTTGTATCAACTGGTCCTGGGCATAACACTGATACATGAACGTTTGTTTTTTTCTTTTTTTGTTCATAATATAATGCGGCGCTAAGCTGATATACATATGATTTTGTGGCATAATATGTAGCCATTAGTGGTCCTGGTTGGAAGGCTGCTGATGAGGCAACATTTAAAATATATCCAAAGTTATTCTTTTCCATATCTTTTACAAAGAATTTCGTTAGCAAATGAACTGCTTTAATGTTGGTATCAATCATTTCTAATTCTTTATTTATATCTGTTTCTGTAAAGTTACCAAAAACACCAAATCCTGCGTTGTTAATTAGTATGTCTATTTTTTCGTTTTTAGTAAGTACGTATAGTTCTTTTACCTTTTGTTCATTGGATAAATCAGCTACTATAATTGTAACTTTTGTAGGTAAAGACTCTTGAATACGCTCTAATTTTTCTTTGTCTCTTGCTACTAAAATTAATTCGCATTTCATAGTTGCAAGATATTTTGCCATATCTAAACCAATTCCAGATGATGCACCAGTTATTAATGCTTTCATACAACCACCTCATTTACTAATTTTATTATAACAAATAATGTTGTTTTTTTCTATTTATTTATCAATTAATAAAAATAAAAAAGACAGAGAACTCTGTCTTAATTACTATTATTTAGCTTCTTCTTTATCTTTCTTTGAAGTTTTCTTTTCTTCTACTGGTTTAGCTTCATCAACTAATTTTAAAATAACCATTAATGCGTCATCTCCGCGTCTTTCAGCTACTTTTAAAATTTGTGTATATCCACCATTACGGTTTTCATAACGTTTAGCTAAGTCATTAAAGATTTTTTCAACGGCAGCTGTATCGTTATGTAAGAATGCTAATGCTTTACGACGAGAAACTAGATCTCCTTTTTTTCCATAAGTAATCATTTTTTCAACGAACTTACGAACTTCTTTAGCTCTAGTATCAGTAGTTGTAATACTTTCGTTTTCAACTACTTGTTTTGTTAATGTAGCAAGCATACTTCTTCTATGTTTATTATCTCTTCCTAATTTTCTATATGCCATAGTTTTGCCTCCTTATATTTTAGTCATCATCACGTAAGATTAGACCCATATCTCTAATTTTGTCTAAAACTTCTTTTAGAGATTTTTTACCTAAATTACGTATTTTCATCATATCTGATTCACTCTTGTTAACAAGGTCTTGTAAAGTATGAATTCCAGCTCTCTTTAAGCAGTTATATGCTCTTACAGAGAAATCTAAATCTTCAATTGAAGTTTCTAAAGCTTTTACTTTTGGATCTTCAGTCTTTTCAATCATCATACCACTTACATCAGCGATTGATGATAAATCTGTAAGGATATCAAAATGTTCAATTAAGATTCTTGATGCTAGTGCAATTGCTTCTTCTGGTTTAATTGAACCATTTGTCCATACATCTAAGATTAATTTATCATAGCTTTCATCTTGTCCAACACGAGCATTTCCTACTTCGTAAGATACTCTTTCAATTGGAGAATATAATGAGTCAATAGCTATAACTCCTGCTTTTTTGATATCATGAATTCTCTTGTTGTCTTCGCTTCTAACATATCCACGACCATTTGTAACAGTCATTTCCATATTTAATGAAGCTCCTTTTGATAATGTAGCGATAACTTTGTCTTTGTTAATAACTTCAACATCTGCATCACATTCGATATCTCCAGCAGTTATTTCTCCTTCTCTTGAAACATTGATACGTACTGTTTTTGTTTCATTTGAATGATTTTTAAATACTATACCTTTTAAATTTAAGATGATAGTAGTTACATCTTCATATACTCCATCAATTGTTTGGAATTCATGAAGAACACCTTCGATTTTAACACTACTAATAGCGCTTCCTGGTAAAGATGATAACATAACTCTTCTTAAAGCGTTACCAATAGTAGTACCAAATCCTCTTTCTAATGGTTCTAATTCAAATCTTCCATAGAAATTGCTTTCTATTGAATCAGTTATTTTATAAATTGGTTTTTCAAATTGTAACATGAAACTAACCTCCCTTTGTTTTTTGCCACTATAATTATTCCCTTTAATTATCCACGTGGACGTTTTGGTGGACGACATCCATTATGTGGAATTGGTGTAACATCTGAAATTGCTGTTACTTCTAATCCTGCTGTTTGTAATGAACGAATAGCAGTTTCACGTCCTGGTCCTAAACCTTTAACGCGTACTTCTAATTTTCTCATTCCAGCATCGAATGCAACTTTTCCTGCAGCTTCAGCAGCCATTCCAGCAGCGAATGGAGTTGATTTTTTACTTCCTTTGAAACCGATAGCACCAGATGATGCCCAGCTAATTACGTTACCATCTTTATCTGTGATAGTAGTAATTGTATTGTTAAATGTTGAATGAATATGAGCTATTCCTTCAGGTACATTCTTTTTAACTTTTTTCTTTCTAGTTTTATAAGCCATAAGTCTTACCTCCTTTTTTTAATTAACTAAGTTTTAAACTAAACTTTCTTCTTGTTTGCTACAACTTTTCCTTTACCCTTACGAGTACGAGCATTACGATTAGTTCTTTGTCCTCTTACAGGTAATCCTTTTTTATGACGTGTTCCTTCGTATGAATTAATTTCCATCTTAGTTTTGATGTTCATACTAACTTCACGACGTAAATCTCCTTCAGTTAAATGTTTGTTGATTTCGTCACGAATTAAGATTAAGTCATCTTGAGATAAATCTTTAGTCTTAGTTGTTGGATCAATATTTACTTCCTTTAAAATTTGTTTTGCTAGACTTCTTCCAATTCCGTAGATATATGTTAATGAAATACAAATATGCTTGTCATTTGGAATGTCTACACCTTTAATACGTGCCATTTAAGTACACCTCCTATTAACCTTGAACTTGTTTGTGCTTTGGATTTTCACAAATTACTCTTATTTTTCCTTTGCGTTTAACGATTTTACATTTTTCGCAAATTGGTTTTACTGATGCTTTTACTTTCATTTTATTCCCTCCTATTATTTACGATAGGTAATACGCCCACGTGTTAAGTCATAAGGCGATAGTTCTATCATTACGGTATCTCCTGCTAAGATGCGAATATAGTTCATTCGTATTTTACCAGAAACGTGAGCTTCCACAATGTGTCCATTTTCTAGTTGAACTTTGAATTTCCCACCTGGGATTATTTCAAGAACTTTACCTTCTATTTCGATTGTATCTTCTTTAGCCATCTTTTCACTCTCCTGTCCCTGTCAAGATTTTATATCCATCGGCAGTTACTACAACTGTATGTTCAAAATGAGCTGATGGACGACCGTCTGCAGTATCTATTGTCCAATCATTATCATGAATGAAAATTCTCGGACTTCCTAAAGTTAACATTGGTTCTACTGCAATAACCATTCCTTCTTTTAGTCTAGGACCTGTATTTGGAATACCATAATTTGGTACTTCTGGATCTTCATGAACTGAAGTTCCAACTCCATGACCACATAATTCTTTGACTACTCCAAGTTTATGTTCTTTTGCATATTGTTCTATGGCGTATCCAATGTCACCTACTCTATTTCCTGGTTTGATTTGTTCTAAACCAATAAATAAAGATTTCTCTGTGTGTTCTAATAAGAACTCAACTTCTTTATCAACTTCACCTACTTTGTAAGTCCAAGCTGAATCTCCATGATATCCTTTATAGCATGCGCCAATATCAATAGATACGATATCACCATTTTTTAATACATAATCACTAGGAAAACCATGAACTACTTCAGAGTTAACGCTAATGCATAATGTATAAGGGAAACCTGAGTATCCCTTAAAAGAAGGTGTAGCATCTTTACTTCTAATGAAATCTTCTGCTAACTTATCTAATTCAATAGTTTTTATACCTTCTTTTATGTATGGTTGTAGATACTTATGTGTTTGATAGACAATATTACCAGCAATTGCTAAGAGTTCAATTTCGCGTTTACTTTTTAATGTAATCATCTAATCATTCCCCTCATTAATTCTTGCTAATAATTTCATCTATTTGTTTAAATACTTCATCAAATTCGCAATTGCTATTGATTTCGTGTAAAACATTTTGTTTTCTGTAATGTTCAATAATTGGTTCTGTCTTTTCTTGATACATTGCAAATCTAGTTTGGAATGATTCAAGATTGTCATCTTTTCGTTGATATAACTTTCCACCACATTTATCACATACAGATTCACTTTTTGGAGCTTTTGCAATGTCATTTATATTATAAATAGCATTACAATCCTCACAAACTCTTCTTCCTGTTATTCTTTTTTCAAGTGTTTTTGTTTCTATATTTAGTAAGAATACGTTACCAATATCATATCCTAATTTTGCAAGGATTTTATCATATTCAATTGCTTGATCAAGGTTTCTTGGAAACCCATCAATGATAAATCCATTTTTGCAATCTTCTCTTGATAGTCTTTCTTCTATCAATTGATATGTTATTTCGTCTTTTACTAATTTACCACTTGCCATTGTTTCAGCAACATAATTTCCTATTTCACTATCTTCTTTAGCGATTTCTCTTAAGATATCACCAGTTGAGATATGTGGAATATTATATTTAGCAGTAATTATTTCTGCTTGTGTTCCTTTACCTGCAGCAGGTGGCGCTATAAACATTATATTCTTCATAAATTACCTTCTATATCCTCTTTTATAACTTCTAGAAAGAAGACTTCCTTCTAGTTGTTTGTAAGTTTCTAATGCAACTCCTACAACGATTAATAATCCTGTACCACCAATTGATACTGATGTAGGTAAGCTAGTAACTTTCGAAAATAGGATTGGCAATCCAGCGATTATTACTAAGAAAGTTGCTCCTAAGACTGTAAGTCTTGATAACACTTTACTTATGTATTTTTTTGTTTCATCTCCAGGTCTAATTCCAGGAATATATCCACCATTTTCTTGTAAGTTCTTTGAAAATTCTTCTGGTTTTACTTGTATAAAAGTATAGAAGTATGCAAAGAAGAAAATGAATATTACATATAGTAGGAATCCTACTGGAGTTGTATAGTCTAAATATTTTTGTGCAAATAAAGTAAATGAATCATTTTTAATAACTTGTGCAAGAATACTTGGTATTGATAATAAACTTGATGCAAAGATTACTGGCACTACTCCTGCTGTATTAATTTTGATTGGCATAAAACTTTGTGCTGCACTACCAAATGCATTTGTTGATTTGTTTGCATATTGGATTGGAATTCGTCTTTCAGATTCTTGAATGAAAACCATTCCAATTACTATTGCAAAGTATATTACAACGAATATTAAGAATTTAATAATTCCAAGAGTTATTATTTGTGCTGTTCCATCTAAGGCAATTAAACCGTTAAATGCATCTACAAACATTTGAGGTAATGTTGCAATGATACCAGCCATAATTATTAAACTCATACCATTTCCAATACCTTTTTGTGTAATTTGATCTCCTAACCATAATAGGAATGCTGTACCTGCAGTTAAAACTGTTGCAATGTACATATATTCTAATGGATTTCCAGCTTTTCCGATAAAGGCAAATGCAAATGCATAACCTTCAACGAATGCAAAGAAGATTCCTAGATATCTAGTTATTTGATTGATTTTTTGACGACCTGTTGGTCCTTGTTTACTTAACTCTGTGAAATATGGAATTATATCCATTTGTAATAATTGCATTATAATTGATGCCGTAATATATGGCATAACTCCAAGGGCAAATATTGAGAAGTTTTTAAGTGCTCCTCCACCCATTGTGTTGATTAATTCTAAAAATCCTAGGTTGCTAGTTAAATCCTCTGTTCCTGGAACTCTAATTGAGATTCCTAATATGAAGATCATTAATGCTCCAAGAGTAAAGTAAATTCTATGTCTTAAGTCTTTATTCGTTGAAGTAAATAATTGCTTCATAGTTTTAAACATACTAGATCACCTCAGCTTTGCTACCTGACTCTTTAATCTTTTCTAAGGCACTAGTTGAAAATTTATTAGCTTGGATAGTTAATGATTTTTCTAACTTTCCGTTTCCTAATACTTTAATTCCATCTAATTGATTTTTAACAATTCCTGCGTCTTTTAATAATGCAGGTGTTACAACTGTTCCGTTTTCAAAAACGTTAAGTTGATCTAAATTTACAACTGCGTAAGTTGTTTTAAACATATGATTTGAGAATCCTCTTTTTGGAATTCTTCTATATAATGGTAATTGTCCACCTTCAAATACTGGGTTGATACTACCACCACTACGTGCTTTTTGTCCTTTTTGTCCGCGACCACTTGTTTTACCAAGACCACTACCTGATCCACGTCCTACACGTTTTTTAGCATGAGTAGCTCCGATATTTTTTTCTAATTCATGTAACTTCATTATCCTAATATCTCCTCTACTGATTTTCCACGAAGTGCTGCAACTTGTTCAGCTGTCTTAATTGATTTAAGTGCATTTAATGCAGCGTTCGCCATATTTAATTTTGTTCTTGCTCCTAGTGATTTAGAGACAACATCACGAATTCCTGCTAATTCTAAGATTGCACGAACTGATCCACCAGCGATTACACCAGTACCAGCAGCAGCTGGTTTAATGATTACTCTAGCAGCTCCAGCGTGTCCAGTTGCTTCATGAGCAACTGTTCTTCCGTCGATTAGAGGTATTGTGATTAATTTCTTATTAGCATCTTGAATTGCTTTTTTGATTGCATCAGGTACTTCATTAGCTTTACCAATACCTAATCCAACTTTACCTTTACGGTCACCTACTACAACTATAGCAGAATATCTTCTTTGACGTCCACCTTTGTTAACTTTAACAACGCTTTTTACGTCAATTACTAATTCTTCTAAAAGTTTTTCTTTAGGTTCTTGAGTTCTCTTTTGCATAATACCCTCCTATTAGAATTCTAATCCGTTTTCACGTGCAGCTTCAGCTAAAGCTTTTACACGTCCGTGATAAAGGTATCCACCTCTATCGAATACTACTTTTGTAATTTTTGCTTTTGTTGCTTTTTCAGCGATTGCTTTACCAACAACTTTAGCTGCTTCTACATTACTACCATTTGCTAGTTTTAATTCTTTGTCTAATGAGGAAGCAGATACAAGAGTAGTTCTAGTTTCGTCATCAATGATTTGTGCATAGATTCCTGTATTTGAACGGAATACACATAATCTTGGAGTTGCGCATGTTCCCATGATTGTCTTACGAATTCTTTCATGACGTACTTTACGCATACTATTACGAGATTCTTTTTTTATCATTTTAATTCTCCCTTCCTACTGACTAAGCAGCTTTCTTTCCTTCTTTACGAACAATATGTTCATCTTTGTAACGAATTCCTTTACCTTTGTATGGTTCAGGTTGTCTTACTTCTCTAACTTTTGCAGCGAATTCTCCAACTAATACTTTATCAATACCTTTGATAGTGATTTCAGTATTTCCGTTAGCTTCTACTGTTAATCCTGCTGGAATTTCCATATTAACTGGGTGTGAGTATCCAGCACTAACTACTAATTTTTGACCTTGAACATTGAAACGATATCCAACACCGATAATTTCAAGTGTTTTAGCATATCCTTCTTTAACACCTTTGATCATGTTAGCGATTAAAGCGTTCATTGTTCCATGCATTGCTTTTGCATTTTCATTTTTACGTTCTAAAATAATTGTATTTTCTTCTTGTTTCATAGTAATATCTTTTAACATTACTTGACTTAATTGTCCTTTAGGTCCTTTTACTGTTACAACGTTATCAACTAATTCAACAGTAACACCTTCAGGAATTGTAATAATACGATTTCCAATACGGCTCATATCGACACCTCCTATATCTCATTTTAAATTTACCATGTTACCATGGGTTTCAAACTATCTTTGTCTTTATTACCAAATATAAGCTAGAACTTCTCCACCTATATTTTCTTTACGAGCTTCTTTATCTGTCATAATTCCTTTTGATGTAGAAATGATTGCAATTCCTAAACCATTTAATACTTTAGGGATTTCATCATTTTTAGCATATACACGAAGTCCTGGTTTGGAAATTCTTTTAAGACCAGTGATAACTCTTTCTTTCTTGTTATATTTTAAAGTTAGAACGATAGTTCCTTGAGCGTCATCACTTTCGATTTTGTAATCTTTAATAAATCCTTCTTCTTTAAGAATTCTTGCGATTTCTTTTTTGATGTTTGAAGCAGGAACTGTTACTTCTTCATAACGCATTTGGTTAGCATTACGAATACGTGTTAACATATCTGCAATTGTATCTGTTACTACTGCCATTTTAATTTTCCTCCTTTCCAATTACCAACTTGATTTTTTAATTCCTGGTATTTGTCCTTTATAAGCTAATTCACGGAAGCAAATACGGCAGATTCCGAATTTACTCATAACTGCGTGTGGACGACCACATCTTGTACATCTTGTATATTCACGTACTTTGAATTTTTGTGGTCTATTAGCTTTTATTATCATACTTTTCTTTGCCATAATTTTCCTCCATTATTTACTTTCTAAAAGGAATTCCAAGTCCATTTAATAAGTCGAATGATTCTTCATTTGATTTTGCTGTTGTTACGAATACGATATCCATACCACGAACTTTTACAACATCATCATAATTAATTTCTGAAAAGATTAATTGTTCTTTTAATCCCATAGTGTAGTTTCCTCTACCATCGAATGCTTTTGGGCTAACACCACGGAAGTCTCTTACTTGAGGTAGAGAGATAGATATTAACTTATCTAAGAAGTTATACATATTATCTCCTCTTAAAGTAACTTTGCAACCAATTGCTTGATTTTCTCTAACTTTAAATCCAGCAATTGACTTTTTAGCTCTTGTTACTACTGGTTTTTGTCCAGAGATTTTAGCTAAATCAGCTACTGCAGCATCTAATAATTTAGAATTTCCAGTTGCATCTCCAACTCCCATATTGATAACAATCTTTTCTAATTTTGGTACTTCCATTACTGACTTATAATTGTATTTATTCATTAAACTTGAAACAACTTCATTTAAGTATTTCTCTTTTAGGCGGTTCATAGTTACCCTCCTTCCAATTAATCAATCTTCTCGTTTGATTTTTTTGCGATTCTTATTTTTTTACCTGTTTTTTCATCAGTTGTATGTCCTACTCTAGTTCTTTTTTTAGTTTTAGGATCAACGATCATAACATTTGATGCATGAATTGGTGCAGCCATTTCAACGATTCCACCAGTTTCTTGAGCTGTAGCTTTTTGATGTTTTTTAACGATATTAACACCTTCAACTACTACTTTATTTTCATCTCTTAATGTTCTAACGATTTTTCCTGTTTTACCTTTATCAGAACCAGCGATAACTACAACTTCATCTCCTACTTTAAAGTTCATATTTATCCTCCTCTTATAAAACTTCTTTTGCTAAAGAAACAATTTTCATGTAATCTTTATCACGAAGTTCTCTTGCTACTGGTCCAAAAATACGAGTTCCTACTGGACTCTTGTCATCACGAATGATAACACAAGCATTGTCATCGAACTTAATGTAACTTCCATCTTCACGACGAACGCCTTGACGACTACGAACGATAACTGCTTTTACAACTTTTCCTTTTTTAACTGGTGAGTTAGGAATTGCACTCTTAACTGTTCCAACTACTACGTCACCAATGTTACCTGTTTTTACTTTACTTCCACCTAATACACGGATTACTAATAATTCACGTGCACCAGAGTTGTCAGCAACCTTCATACGGCTTTCTTGTTGTAACATAGATTATTCCTCCTTCTTCATCTAAGCGTTAAATAATAACTGCTTCTTTTACTACTTCTTTTAAATAGAAGTGTTTTGTTTTTGATATTGGTCTAGTTTCTACTATACGTACTGTATCTCCAACTTTAGCGATATTTTTTTCATCATGTACACTATATTTCTTAGAGCTTTTAACTCTTTTGTGATATAACGGATGGTTTTTATAAGTTTCAACTAAAACAGTGATTGTTTTATCATTAGCTGCGCTAACAACTTTACCAACTAATTCTTTGCTTAATTTCTTTTCCACTTAAATCCCTCCTACTCGCTTAATTCACGTTCTCTTAGAACGGTTTTTAATCTTGCAACTGTGTGTCTTAAATCTTTGATTCTAGATGGTTTTTCTAGGTTTCCTGTTGCTTGTTGGAAACGTAAGTTAAATAATTCTTCTTTTGCTTCAACTAATTTTTTGTTGATTTCTTCTGTTGTTAATTCTCTAATTTCTTTAACCTTCATTTACTTCACCACCATTTTCTTTTTTAACAAATTTAGTTGCGATAGGTAATTTGTGAGATGCAAGTCTTAATGCTTCACGAGCAACTTCTTCAGTAACTCCAGCGATTTCGAACATGATCTTTCCTTCTTTAACTACTGCAACCCATCCTTCAACGTTACCTTTACCTTTACCTTGTCTTGTTCCGATAGGTTTTTTAGTTAATGGTAAGTGAGGGAAGATGTTTATCCAAACTTTTCCACCACGTTTCATATAACGAGTCATAGCGATACGAGCAGCTTCGATTTGATTTGCTGTAATCCAAGCTCCTTCTTTTGCTTGAAGACCGTATTCTCCGAATGATAATTCTCTATTTCCACGTGATCTTCCTTCGTAAGGTAATCTATGAACACGACGATATTTAGTTCTTGACGGTATTAACATATTAATTACCTCCTTTTGCCTTTTTATTTAAGATTTCACCTTTGTAAATCCAAACTTTTACACCAATCTTACCGAATGTTGTATCAGCTTCAGCTGTTGCATAATCAACATCTGCTCTTAATGTATGTAGAGGAATTGTTCCTTCAGTGTATCCTTCACTACGTGCCATATCAGCTCCACCTAAACGTCCAGAAACTGATGTTTTAATTCCTTTAGCTCCTGCTTTCATAGCATTTCTAATTGCACGTTTTTGAGCCATACGGAATGAAGCTCTGTTAGTAATTTGATTAGCGATTGAATCAGCTACTAATTGAGCATCTAAATCTACTTTTTTAATATCAACGATTGAGATTTGAACGTTTTCATCAGCAATCTTTGATAATTGTGTTTTTAATTTTTCAATTTCTTCTCCACCGTGTCCAATCATAACACCTGGTTTAGAAGTATGAATTACAACTTCACATCTCTTAGCATTTCTTTCAATTTCAACTTTTGCAATTCCGGCATTCTTTAAGTTTTCTGTTAAATATTCACGAATTTTAACATCTTTTTCTAAGTTCTTAGAAAAATCTTTACCTTTAGCATACCATTTAGCTTGCCAGTCTTTATTGATTCCAAGTCTAAGTCCATTAGGATTAACCTTTTGTCCCATTTTGTAACCTCCTTATTAGTTTTTTGTAGCCACTGCTATAACTATGTGACTAGTTCTGTGATCTTTGTGTCCAATATGAGAACGTGAATCAAACATATGACGTTTCATAACAGGACCAGCATCTACTCTTGCTTCTTTAACATAAAGTGTTGCAGCATCTGCACCATTGTTGTTAACAGCGTTAGCAATAGCAGAATCTAAAACTTTTTTAGTAAGTCTTGCTGACTTATTATTTACATTACTTAATATGGTTAATGCTTCTTGTACACTTTTACCACGGATTAGGTCAGCTACTAAACGAGCTCTAATAGGTGATATTCTAAGTCCCTTAGCAATTGCTTTTGCTTCCATATATTTCCCTCCTAGTCATTATTTTTATTTTTTGTCTGAACCATGTCCACCGAATTTACGTGTTAATGCGAATTCACCTAATTTATGTCCAACCATGTCTTCTGTAACATATACTGGAATAAATTCTTTACCATTGTGAACTGCAAATGTGTGTCCTATAAAATCAGGAAAAATAGTGGAACGGCGTGACCATGTTTTAATGACTTCTTTTTTTCCAGACTTATTTAATTCTTGAACTCTTTTTAGTAATCTCTCGAATACATAAGGTCCTTTTTTTAAACTTCTTGCCATTTTTTAATCATCCTTTCCTATTATTTACTACGACGACGTACTATGAACTTGTCAGATTGTTTTTTCTTACGTGTCTTTAATCCAAGTGCAGGTTTACCCCAAGGTGTCATTGGTGCTTTACGTCCTACTGGAGCGCGTCCTTCACCTCCACCATGTGGGTGGTCATTAGGGTTCATAACTGAACCACGAACTGTTGGTCTAATTCCCATGTGACGGCTACGTCCTGCTTTTCCAACTTTAACTAGTGAAGAGTCTTCATTTCCAACTTCTCCAACTGTAGCCATACAAGTTCCAAGAACTTTTCTTTGTTCACCACTTGATAAACGAATCATAACATAGTTATCTTCACGACCAAGGATTTGTGCAGATGCTCCAGCACTTCTTGCTAGTTCTCCACCTTTTCCTGGACGAAGTTCAATATTATGAACCATTGTACCAACTGGAATGTTCATGATTGGTAATGCATTACCAACTTTAATATCAGCATTTTCTCCAGCTTCAACTGTCATACCAACTGTTAAACCTTTTGGAGCGATGATATATCTTTTTTCTCCATCTGCGTAATTGATTAATGCAATATTAGCAGTTCTGTTTGGATCGTATTCGATTGATGCTACTGATCCAGGTACGTTTAATTTATTTCTTTTGAAATCAATGATACGATATTTTCTTTTTTCTCCACCACCGTGGTGACGAACTGTTATCTTACCTTGATTATTACGTCCACCATTTTTCTTAATAGTAACTGTAAGAGATTTTTCTGGTACGTTAGTAGTGATTTCTTCATTTACTAATGTACTCATTTTTCTACGTCCTGGTGTAGTAGGTTTATAATTTCTGATTGCCATAATTTATTTTCCTCCTTCTAACCAAGATCAATTGTTTGTCCTTCAGCAAGGCTAACAATTGCTTTCTTATAACGAGTAGTTAATCCTGTATAACGACCAACTCTTCTTTTCTTAGGTTTTACATTTATTGTTCTAATTGCTGAAACTTTTACATTAAAGATTTTTTCAATAGCTTCTTTAATTTCAGTTTTTGTTGCTTTAGGAGCTACTTTAAAAGTATATTTTCCTTCGCTTTTAGCAATTTGTGATTTTTCAGTAATAACTGGTGCTTTAAGTATTTCTAAATATTTAGTGTCTTTCATTATTTAAGCACCTCCTCAATATTTTTTAATGCAGCTTCTGTAACTAACATTACATCAGTTCCAACTACATCTAATACATTAATTTCTTCTGCTAAGATTAATACTAAGTTTTGGATGTTTCTTGAAGCTAAGATCATGTTGTCATCAAATGCATCTACAACTAATAATACTTTCTTATCAGCAACTTTTAATGTTTCAAGAATATTCATCATTTCTTTAGTCTTTGGTGTTTCAACTTTGAAGTTATCTAAAACGATGATTGCTTTTTCATTAGCTTTATCTGCTAAAGCTGATTTTAAAGCTAATCTTCTTTCTTTTCTATTTTGTTTAATGCTATAGTCTCTAGGTACTGGAGTTCCATAGTTTCCTCCACCTACCCATTGTACAGATCTAATAGATCCTTGACGAGCACGTCCAGTTCCCTTTTGTCTCCATGGCTTTCTTCCTCCACCACTTACTTCTGAACGATTTTTTGTTTTATGAGTTCCTTGTCTTAATGATGCCATTGTTAAAATGATTGCATCGTGTAAAACAGCATTGTTTGGGGTAATTCCAAAAATTTCTTCGTTTAAATTAATGTCCTTTACTTTTTCACCTTTAAGATTTAAAAGTTCTACTTTTTTCATTTACGATTCCTCCTTTCATCACATTTAAATTAATAATTTTCTTTCTTTATTATATATTGTGATGATTATTCAACTGTTGTTTCTTCAGTAGCTGTTTCTTCAACAACTTCTTCGATTGATGGTTCTACATAACTAACTAAGTTTGCAGCTTCTTTCTTTACATCAGGTTTTTTAACCGCAGTACGAATCATAACTAATGATTTCTTTGGACCTGGAACATTACCTTTAACTAAGATTACACTGTTTTCTGTATCTACTGATACGATTTCAAGATTTTGAACTGTTCTTTGAACATTACCCATTTGTCCTGGCATCTTTTTACCTTTAAGAACGTGCATTGGTAAAAGAGTACCTAATGAACCAACACCTCTGTGGTATTGAGAACCATGTCCTTTTGGACCGATTGATTGATTGTGACGTTTAATAACACCTTGGAAACCTTTACCTTTACTAGTTCCAGTAACATCAACCATTTCCCCTTCGCTGAAAATGTCTACTCCAATAGTTTGCCCTAATGAGTATTCATTAACGTTAACTCCTCTAATTTCTCTTAAGAAGCGCTTAGGTGCTGTATTAGCTTTGTTTGTATGACCCATAGCTGGTTTGTTGCTTAACTTTTCTCTGATTGTTTCAGTAGCAAGTTGTACTGCTTCATAACCATCTTTTTCTACTGTTTTGATTTGAGTAACCACATTTGGTTCAACTTCAATAACAGTAACCGGAATTAATTTACCTTCTGTAGTAAATACTTGAGTCATTCCGATTTTCTTACCTAAGATTCCTTTCATTATTGTTTCCTCCTAAATTATTTTGTTTTGATTTCGATGTCTACACCACTTGGTAAGTCTAAGTGAGCTAAAGCTTCAACTGTTTCCTTACTTGGATTTTTGATATCGATTAATCTTTTGTGTGTACGCATTTCGAATTGTTCACGTGAATCTTTGTATTTGTGTACAGCTCTTAAAATTGTGAATTTTTCAATTTCAGTTGGAAGTGGTACTGGACCAGAGATTACTCCACCAGATCTTCTTACTGTTTCAACAATTTTCTTAGCAGCATTATCAAGTACTCTGTGATCGTACGCTTTAATTCTGATACGAATTTTTTCTGTTGACATTTTGTATTCTCCCTTCGCCTATATCTTGTATAGACTTGCTCCGTGCGAATAACCCAATAACGAATTAACAACTTAACCCGGTGTATCGACAACCTCGCACATCTAAGCAGTCACACGGTTATAATTATATCAGCCCCGGCAAGTATTTGCAAGCATTTTTTTCGATTTTTTTCTTATTTAACAACATATTTTAAGTTTTTGACATTTTTTATTATCGATTTTTAACTTTTGTTTAGTTTTTTTCTACCTGGATTACTATTATTAATAAATTTTAGAGAGGCTGGACTTACTATTGACTTACCAAATTTATTATTTATTTTGTCAATTGTTCTTTGAAATTCATCATTTTCCACAGTTTCTGTGGATTGTTCTTCTGAAAACAAAGATATTTGCTCTTCTTTTTTATTTGTAAAGCCGGACAGTCTTATTCCAATTAACCTGATTGGATCTTTTTTATAATTTTCATCAAATATTTTAATAGCTAACATATATATATCTTTTGTATTGTTACTTGGTAATGGCAGTTTTGCTTGCGCCGAATAATTAATGAACTGATTATTTTTAAATATTACTGCTACAGTACTAGCATATTCGCCCTGATTTCTTAATTGCCTAGATACTTCATCTGCTTGTCTAAATAGAATTTCTTTTAATTTTGTTTCATCTGTATAATCATGGTTCAATGTTTCTGTTGTACTAATGCTATCTCTTTTATTACTTCTTGGTTCTACTTTTGAATTATCTATTCCCCAGGCTGCTTCTTTTAAATGTTTTGCTTGATTTTTAAAATGTTTTTCTAGCAAATTATCACTAGCTAATGCCAAATCCTTAATGGTATATATATTTATTTTATTAAGCTGCTCTTTTGTTTTCTTCCCCACCATGAAAAGGTCTCCTACGTCTAGCGGCCATAACTTTGTTTCTATTTCATTTTTAAATAATGTGTGAATCTTATCTGGCTTTTCAAAATCAGAGGCCATCTTTGCACATAATTTGTTATTAGCTATACCTATGTTTACTGTAAAACCAAACTTTTCCTTTACCTCTTCTTTGATTTTGTAAGCTAATTCTTGATAATCCTTATATAAATATGATGTTCCTGTCATTTCCATAAAACATTCATCAATTGAGAATTGTTCAAGATTAGGAGAATATTGCGATAAATATTTAAATAATGCTTTTGAGTTTTTACTGTACCATTCATAATTAGGTGGAAATGTTTGTAATGAAGGGCATTTCTTTTTAGCACTATATATTGTTTCTGCTGTAACAATTCCAAATTTTTTGGCAATTGGGGATTTTGCTAAAACAATCCCTCTTCTTTCTTTTTCGTCTCCACATATAATTGATGGTATTTTTCTAATGTCTTGTTTATATCCTTGTTTTAAAAGTAAAGTAGCAGTCCACGAAAGAAATGCATTGTTAACATCAATATGAAATACGATTCTTTCTTTCATAAAACCACCTCTTTCTTTATTATAAAATATTTTATAAAGCTGTTCAATCGAACATGGCTAATTATTTGTACACTTGTAATTTACATATATTTTGGTATTTTTAGTACATAATATTGGTAGTAGGTGATTTTATGAATAAATACGAAATTAATATATATGAACAAATTGCAAGAAATATTAGAAAATACAGAAAAGTTGCTGGTATTACTCAAGCCGTTCTTGCAGAAAGAGTTGGTGTATCTCACGAATTTATTAGAAGAATCGAATCAAAGAAAGGTGCTAAGACATTTTCTGTTGATACTATTTGGAAAATATCTTTAGCATTAGATATAGATCCTGGTAAATTATTTGAAATTGATATGGATGAACTAGTTAGACAATAAAAAAAATAACAGATATCTGTTATTTTTTTATTAATGAAACACCTGTCATTTCAACTGGTTTTTCTATATTCATTAATTCTAATATAGTTGGTGCAATATCTCCTAGTTTTCCTGGAACTAGTGAGATATTTTTATTTGTAACAATAAATGGCACTGGGTTTGTTGTGTGAGCTGTTAAAACATTATTGTTATCATCTAGCATTTCTTCACAATTACCGTGGTCTGCAGTAATTATCATTGTTCCACCTAGTTCTTGAACTTTTTGATATATTTTACCTATACATTCATCAACACTTTCAACAGCTTTTATCGCAGCTTCAAGAACCCCAGTATGGCCTACCATATCTCCATTAGCAAAGTTTAATATCACTAAATCAAAGTTTCCAAGTTCATTTAATAACTCATCTGTTACTTCATATACGCTCATTTCTGGTTTTAAGTCATATGTTGCTACTTTTGGTGATGGTATTAATATTTTCTTTTCATTTTGATAATCAACTTCTTTTCCACCATCAAAGAAGAATGTAACATGGGCATATTTTTCAGTTTCAGCAATTCTTAATTGTGACTTTCCTTGTTTTTCTATGTATTCTCCTAAAATATTTGTTAACTTAGGATCATCAAAAGCATGTTCTGCAATTACTGATTCTACTACTGGCATCATTGTTACAGTTTGTACGTTTGTAAATTTTGTAACTTCCATATCATTAAAATCAGGATTTGTTATAGCTGTTAAAATTTCTCTTAAACGGTCTTTTCTAAAGTTAAAAGCGATTATACCATCATTTTCTCTTAACATGCCTGTATTATCGAATACTGCCGGAACAAAAAATTCATCAATTATTTCTTTTGAATAACTGTCTTCTATATATTCTTTAATAGAAAGTGTTGTTTCTCCTATACCGTTTACTATAGCGTCATATCCTTTTTTTAATCTATCATAGTTATTATCTCTATCCATTCCATAGTATCTTCCACCTATTGTTGCGATAGAACCAATTCCTATTTCTACCAATTTATCTTCTACTTGTTTTATATATGTATAAGCACTTTGTGGAAGTACATCTCTTCCATCAGTGAATAAATGTAAGTATAAATTTTCTACATTTTGTTCTTTACACATATCAAGTAAAGCTATTAAGTGGTCAATATGTGAATGGACTCCTCCATCGCTGATTAATCCCATTAAGTGTAATTTAGATTTGTTTTCTTTTACGTGATTTATTACTTTTAATAGTTCTTCATTTTGGAAGAAATCTTTATCTTCAATACTTTTGTTTATTAATTCTAATGGTTGGTAAACTATTCTTCCGGCACCAATATTCATGTGTCCTACTTCACTATTACCCATTTGTCCTTTTGGAAGACCAACAAGTTGTCCTGATGCTTCTAGCTCTGTATGTGGATAATTATCCCATAACAAATTAAATATTTCATTGTTTGCTAGTTTAACAGCATTTCCATGAGTTTCTTCTCTTAGTCCATATCCATCTAATATTGTTAAAACTATTGGTTTAGTCATATGTTCCTCCTATATTTTTGTTTCATTTAAACAGAATACTGCATATATTGGAATGTATCTGATATCTTTTTTAGTCGAAAAGTTATTTTCTGTAATTCTATATGCTTGTGGTACTGTGAATTTTTTCATAAATACTGATAATGATTTTGCTTTAGACATTGACTTTGTTGCAATTTCAATTGGAATTATTTGTCCCATTCTATTTTGAACAACAAAGTTTACTTCAGCTTTTCCTTCTGATTGATAGTAATATAATGCATATCCAGCTTCAACTAGTGTTTTAGCTATGTGATTTTCATATAATGTTTCTTTTATTTTTTCATCTGTTATAAATTGTTTGTAGTTAAGATGAAGCATCGAGAATAATAATCCATCATCTGGTATATATAATTTAAAACTATCTTTTTCGCGGCAACTACTTAAAGGAGATTTTACAGTTTTTATTTTGTAACTTCTATATACAAGTTGGTTGTTTATTAAGAAATTAATTGTACTTTCATATTCTTTGGCTCTTTTTCCAGTTCCCATTAGTCCATATTGGAACTTTTTATTTTCTTTCTTTAATTGTTCTGGGATTGAGTTAATTACTTCTATTCCTCTAGGAATATCAATTAGTGTTTTATTTAATGCTATTTCTTTTTTATAAACATCTAATATTTTTTGTTGGATTGCATCAAGTTCATAATTTGTTTTTCCCTCAATATGAGCAATTACTGCCTCTGGAAAACCACCAGTCATTAAATAATCTTGAAATAATTCTAAAGCTACTTTGTGGAATGGGCATGTTTTATGTTTAGAGTACGATTCCTTGATTAACTCAGCTAATGACTTTTCATCTTTAGCCCATAAGTATTCTTCGAAATCCATTTCATTCATAGCTTTGAATTGTAATTCTTCACCCTTGAACTCTGTAAGTTTTTCTCTATTAGAAGTGATTCCGATTAAATGGTATTTACTTGATTCACTACCAAATAGTTTCATTCCTTTTACTATTTCATTTGATGTTAGGTTATCTAGAATAATTAATGTATCTTCTGGAAGAATTGTTTCTCCAGATATTAAAGACATATTGATTATTAATTTCTCTGTTGATTTTTCTTTTATAAATAACTCTTCTAGTTGTTTATTGTTCTCCGTATTAAAATAAATTACATTTTTATATTCTTTACTACCATATGATAATGTAGAGAATGTTTTACCAACTTGCTTTGGTCCATATAGTATTAAAGGTTTTCTTATGATATCTTTTTGCCATTTTTTAAAAAAACTTTCTATTTTACGTTCCATAAATTGTATTCTCCTCACATATTTTATAAATTAAGTATACTTTTTTATTTTAATAAAGTCAATAAATGAACATAAAAAAAGACCGAAGTCTTAATTTGTTATTAATGGTTTATTGAACTCTAGTCTAAGCTTATCTGCTACTGTTACTATAAACTCTGAGTTTGTTGGCTTGGCTTTATCTATATCAACACTATGACCAAAGATATCTTCCATTAGTTGCCAATTACCACGATTCCAACTTATTTCAATTGCATGTCGTATAGCTCTTTCTACTCTTGAAACTGTTGTATTAAATTTTTTTGATATTTCAGGATATAGTTCTTTGGTAATACCACCAACTATTTCTGGTCTTTCATAAACGATTGATATTCCTTCTCTTATATATTGATATCCTTTGATATGCGATGGAACACCTAATTCGTGAAGTGTTTTTGTAATCGATACTTGTAAATTATTGTGATACAAGTCAATGGATTCTCCACCATATTTTACTCCTGTTGATACTTCTTTTATTCTTTTTTCTAAATCCTTTAATTCAAATGGTTTTAACATAAAGTAACTTACTCCAAGTTCTGATACTTTTCGAATCATTTCTTGAGTATTGTAAGATGTTAAAACAATCGTTTTCTTATCTATATTTTTCTTTTGCATATGTTCTAAAACACAGATACCGTCTTTATTAGGCATTATTAAATCAAGTAGCACTATATCTACTTCTTCGGCTTTAGAATCTAAAAGTCTTATAGCTTCACAGCCATCATATGCTTCGTGGGATATTTTAATTTCAGCGTTATCATTAAAATATTCCTTAATCATTTCAACTAGACTTCTATTGTCATCTACTACTAATAAATTTATTTTTGTCATTTTTCTCTCCTTATCATACTGCACGCATTTTAATTATATAATAATTCGGCAATTTACGATAGAGAAAAAAAGAACAAGTTCTGTCGAACCTGTCTTTTTGTGTCTAGTTTTCTAGTTTTTCTATAAATACTTTTAAATTTTCTGGTTTTAGACTTAATCCACCTAATAAATACCCTTCAATTAGTGAACATTTTTTTAGTTCATCAATATTTTTATCATTAGCACTTCCACCATATAATACTTTTGTTGTTGGTAACAGACTATTGATTAGTTTAAATACTTCTTCAATTTCATCGTTTGTTGGAATTAGTCCTGTTCCAATTGACCAAATTGGTTCATAAGCGACTATTAAGTTGTCTTTTTCTTCTGAAGTTAGGTTTTCTGTTGCTACTAAAATTTCTTCTTTAATAATGGCATTTAGTTTACCAGATTCTCTTTCTTCTTTTGTTTCACCTACACATAGAATTGGTGTAATACCTTCTGCATATAAATTTTTTATTTTCTTTGCAATATCTTCATTTGTTTCTTTTTGGTCTTGACGTCTTTCTGAATGTCCTACGATACAATATTTAACACCATATGATTTTAATTGAGAAGCTGCTATTTCTCCAGTATGTGCTCCTACTGACTCTGTACTAACATTTTGTGCTCCCCAGTAACAATTTGTTAAATTGTAATTAGCAATATTTAGTGGACTAGCACATAAAATCATTGTTGAATTGCAATTAACTGTTGCTAGTTCTTCTTGATATTTTAAGAATTCCTCTTTATTTAAATTACTTTTATTGTTTAATGCTATTATCATAATTAATCTCCTTTATAGAAAAAAAGAAAAGACTGTCAGCTATGCTGCCATTGCATTTCCTTTTTCTTGTTCATTTACGAATTGTTTTTCTTTTAGGTACATTACATTACCTTCATTTTCTCCTAGGTTTTCAAACCCATTTAATTCTAGATTTTCCATTAATTCATGGTCTGTTGACCCTGATGATATTGTTACAAACACATCTTCCATACCTAATACGTCAAAAGCATAATCTGTTGCTAGTGGTATTAGTTTTCTGCTTCTTCCTGTAGAAATTGGCGCGAAAAAGATTCTGCATGATTTCATATCTTTTTCTGCTTGAATGTGACATGAATCAGTAATTGCTTCTTCATCTTGAAGAAATAAACTTTGATGAATTTCATTACTATCTTTTACCTCTTCTTTATACTTTTCTTCTGTTCGTGTTTGACGAATGTTTCTTAGTAATGTTGAGGTAACAGTAGTTATTTCATGTGCTTCTTCAAAAGCGGCAATCAGCCTTATGTGTTCATCATTATACGGATCAGCTATGAAAAATCTTTCTGTACTCAATTAGGTCACCTACTTTTATTTTATTGCTTCAATACCTGGAAGTGTTTTCCCTTCTAGATATTCTAGTGTTGCTCCTCCTCCAGTTGAGGCATGATATACCTTATCTTTGTATCCAGCAGTTGATGCTGCAGCTACGATATCTCCTCCACCTAGGATAGCTCTTATATTATTTTCTACAATATATTCTAATAATTCATCTGTATGTTTTTTATATTTTGAAAATTCATATACACCTAATGGACCATTCCATACGGCAACAGATGCCTCTTTTAAATAACTAGCAAATAATTCTTTTGTTTCTGGACCAATGTCTAACCCCATTTCATCTTCAGAAATTTCATTTACTGATTTAACTCTATATTCTTCGTCATTTGTATATTCGTTGGTTACAGCAGTATCTACTGGTAAAATAATTTTATCTCTATGAGATGCTAAAACATTTTTACAGAATTCAACGTTTTCTTCATCTAATAATGATTTACCAATTTCTATTCCTTCTGCTTTTAGGAATGTAAATGCCATTCCTCCACCGATAAGAATCTTATCTGCTTTAGTAACTAAGTTTTCAATAACACCGATTTTATCAGCTACTTTTGCTCCACCTAATACAACAACAAATGGATGTGGTGGGTTATCTAATAAACTTAGTGCTGTTAATTCTTTTTCAATTAAGAATCCAAATGCTGATGGTAAATGAGCTGCCACTCCACAGTTTGATGCATGTGCTCTATGGATTGTACCGAAAGCATCGTTTACAAATACATCACCTAAAGATGCCCAATATGCGCCTAGTTCTGGATCGTTTTTGCTTTCTTTTTTACCATCTAAATCTTCGTAACGAGTATTTTGAACTAGAACTACATCTTGTGGTTGCATTGATGCTACAGCATTTTCTAATTCTTCTCCTCTTGTTTTATTTATAAATGTTACTTTTTTTTCTAATAATTCTTCTAATCTTACAGCAACTGGTGCAAGATCATTTTTTGCAAGGTCTGCTTCTTCTTTTACACGTCCTAAGTGTGATAATAGAATTACCTTAGCATTTTGCTCTAAACAATGTTTTATTGTTGGTAAAGCTCCTACTATTCTAGTGTCGTCTACAATCTTTCCTTCTTTTATTGGAACATTGAAATCAACACGAATTATAACTTTTTTGTTTTCGACATTTAAATCTTTTAGCGTTTTCATTGGCTAATCCTCCTGTCCTATCTAAAGTATAGCATTTCTTTATATAAAAAAAAAGGAATTAATCCTTTTTTGTCAGTAACTTTACTTATTATTTCATTAAGTATTTAGCAGTTCTTACCATTTGGGCTGTATAACTCATTTCATTGTCATACCAAGAAACAACTTTTACTAATTGATGTCCATCAACATCAAGTACTGTTGTTGATAAACCGTCTACTAATGAACCACATCTTCTTCCAATTACGTCACTTGATACAATTGGATCTTCTGTATATTGAAGTGTTTCATTTTGAGCAGCTTTTAATGCAGCATTAATTTCTTCAGCAGTTACACATCTACCTAATTCTAGTGTTAAATCTACTACTGAACCAGTTGGTACTGGAACACGCATAGCTGTACCATCTAATTTACCAGCTAAGTTTGGACATACAAGTCCGATTGCTGATGCAGCACCTGTTGATGCTGGAATAATATTTGCAGCACATGCTCTACCGCGACGAGCTTTAATACCTTTTTTATGAGCGATATCAAGTGAAGCTTGGTCATTTGTATAGGCATGAACAGTAGTCATAAATCCTTTATTAATTCCAAATGTTTTATCTAAAACATCAACTACTGGAGCTAAACAGTTTGTAGTACATGAAGCTGCACTAATAATTCTTTCATCTCCTGTTAATGTTTCATGGTTTACGTTGTAAACGATTGTTTTGATATTACCTTTTGCTGGTGCAGAGATAATAACTTTTTTAGCTCCAGCATTGATATGTGCCATAGCTTTTTCTTCTGAAGTAAATAATCCAGTACATTCAAATACTACATCTACTCCTAGTTCTCCCCAAGGTAACATTGCTGGGTCTTTTTCAGCATAAACTTTAACACGTCTATTACCGATAATAATTTCATCTTCATCATTTGAGATTTCATCAATACGATAATTTCTGTGATTTGTGTCGTATTTTAATAAATATGCTAATTGTTCAGCATCTGTTAAGTCGTTAATAGCAACAACTTCAAATTCTTCATTTTCTTCCATTAAACGGAAACATAATCTACCGATTCTTCCGAATCCATTGATTGCAACTTTAATCATTTTATAAATCCTCTCCTTATAATTTCATTATATATTGTTATTTTTTTAGTTTCAACAAATTAGAGTTTTTTTGACATTATTTGATGTAAAAAACTTTCCACAGATTATTTTTAAAAAATAAAAATATCCACAGATATTGTGGATATTTATTAATCGTGGAAGTATCCTCCACCAATGAATTCTCTTACTACTGCATCTTCTGGAATTGCATCTGCAGGTATTGGTAAGAATAAACGTAAGAAGTTAATTAAACGTTTTGCTTCTTCATAATATGGAGATTCAGGTGGAACTGAATATAGTAATGGTTCTGCATAAGTCTTAATTACACCAAGTTCATAAATTGACGCTGAGTTAATTGTTGCATCAGCTTCTGTTTGGTATGGGAAGATATATTTTTCTTCACCACGACGTACACTATCCCATAATTGTAGTGTATATTCTACTCTATAATCACGAGTTCTATTATCTCTAATAATTCTTCTTAATAGACGATTGTCACTTGTACAAATTCTATTATGAGTATCCATATTTAATTCAGTTAAGGCTGAAATATAAATTTTATATTTATTTTCGCGTTTAATATTAGTTAAAATTCTATCATCTAGAGCATGAATACCTTCAATTAGTAAAATGTCTTTTTCACCAATTTGTACTTCTTCTTTAAATTCTTTTTCACCTAAAGCGAAGTTATATGTAGGCATTAATACTTTTTCACCTTTCATTAAGGCAGCCATTTGTGTGTCGAATAATTTAGTGTCCATGGCTTCTAAGCATTCATAGTCTGGTTTTCCAAATTCATCTAATGGAGTTTCTTTTTTTTCAACAAAGTAATCATCCATTGAAATAACACGTGGTGTTAGACCAAAGCTTTGTAAATACATACATAATTTTCTTGTAGTTGTTGTCTTTCCAGATGATGATGGTCCTGCTATTAAAACAATTTTTACTTTGTTTTTCTTATCATTAATATCTTTTGCAATATTTAATAATCTATAGCTTTGTAGCGTTTCATCAATTTTAATTAAATCACTAATTTTGCCTGTTGAAACGAATTTATTTAAATCAACTGTATTTTGAACATTAATTAATTTAGCCCAATCTCTGTGTTCTTTAAACACTTTAAACATATTTGGTTGGTGTTCATATTTTTTAATTTTATCTGGCATGTAAATAGTTGGGAATCTTAAAACAAATCCATTATCTTTAACATAAGTTAAATCAAATTCTTTTAGTTTTCCTGTTGATGATGCCATTTTGCTATAGAAATAGTTATATGAATTTCCTAATCTGTATAAAGTAATATAACTATTTGTGTTATATGTCATTACTCCTGCTTTTGCAAAGTCATTTATACTTTCAAAATATTTAATTGCTTCTAATCTATCAATTATTACTTTTGTAATTGGAATATCTGCTTCAACTAATGCTTTCATGCATTCTTTAATACTTGCTAATTTTGTTTCTGTTAAACGGAATGTTGTTTCAATATAAATTCCTTTATCTAATGAGTGTTGAACAATAATATCTTCTTTTTGTCCATATAGTTTTTTTACAGCATAAACTAGCATGTAAATAAGTCCATTTACATGACAACGGTTACCGTCTCTTGTTGTTAAATCAATAAATTCTATTTCACAATCTTCTGTTACAGTTGAAGATAGTTCTTTAAAACGATTATTGATTTTTGCAAGTAATATTGGATGTTTACTTCCTTTTTCTACTTCATTAGCAATTTCTAAAAGAGTTATTCCTTTACTATATTTATATGTCTTTCCTTTTACTGTTACTGAAACCGTTTCTATCACAAATTTCACCCCTCATATTTTATCATTTTAAGTATATCATATATTTTTATTTTATCTAGGAATAATTTTTGAGACTTTACACTATACTATGTATAGGTAGGTGATTTTATGAATTTAGTACCAGTTGTAGTTGATAAAGATATTAGTGGAGAACGAAGTTATGATATATTTTCTAGACTTTTAAAAGAACGTATTATTTTTATTAGTGGTGAAATTAATGATAGCCTTGCTAATAGTGTAATTGCTGAACTTCTTTATTTAGATTCAATAAATCACAATGATATTTCTTTATATATTAATTCTCCTGGTGGAGTTATTACTTCTGGGATGGCAATCTATGACACTATGAATTTTATAAAAAGTGATGTTGCCACGATTTGTTTAGGAATAGCTGCTAGCATGGCTGCTTTCTTACTATCTAGTGGTACTAAAGGGAAAAGATATATTCTGCCTAATGCAGATGTCATGATTCATCAACCACTTGGTGGAGCTGAAGGTCAAGCTACCGATATTAAGATTGCTTCGGATAGAATTGTTAATTTAAGGGAACGATTAAATAAAATTCTTTCTAAAAATACCGGTAAATCTTTAACTAAGATTGAAAAGGATACTGAAAGAGATAATTATTTAAGCGCAGAAGAAGCTTTAAAATATGGAATTGTTGATGAAATAATAAAAAAATAGAGAAATCTCTATTTTTTTTCGTTTGATTTAGCTAATCTTTCGGCTAGTTCTTTTATTTTTCTTAGTCTATGATTTAATCCAGATTTAGTTATTGGTTTACCTGTTTCTAATGAAATTATTTCAGATAATTCTTTTAAGGATGCTTCTGGATATTTTTTTCTATATTCAAGTGTTTCTCTTGTTTTATCTTCTAGTAAATCTACACTTGATGTTTCTTCAATTATTCTAATTTGTTCTAATTGAACTGTTGCGGTTGCTACTACTTTATCAATGTTTGCTTGTTCACAGTTATTAAGTCTATTTGTTTTATTTTTTTGCTCACGATAAATTCTTACATTTTCAAAATACATTACCGCATTATTAGCACCTAATATTTTAATGTAATCGCTTATCTTTTCGGCTTCTTTTAGATATATCATATATCCTTTATCTCTATTTAAGATTTTAGCATTTAAATCAAATATGTTTAATAATTTTTGAACAAATACAGCTTCTTCTGGAGATGATATTAATAGTTCCATGTGATATCTTGATGTTTTTGGATCATTGATACTTCCGCAACATAAAAATACCCCACGTAAATATGCTCTTATTTCTTCATTAGCACCAACTATGTATGTTGGTGGTGTCATTAGAAAGTTGCCCTTTTCATCTACAAAGCCAATGTCTTTTAAAATAACATCAACGTTTGTATCTATATTCATTACAACTAATTCTTTTTTACTAAAGTTTGCATTATCTTTTGTTTCAATTTTCAAGTCTGTATTATAGACTGTTTTTATAAATGTTTTTATTCTTTCTACAGTTTTTTTGTTTTCTGTAGTTAGTGCAATTGTATCATTTACTATTGTTCCATTATTTCTAATGAATCCTGCTAGTTCAGCAATCATTTCTGATTTTGTATTTTCAATACTAGCAATTTCTTCTTTTATTTTTGTTGTATATGACATTAACGCATTAAATATGAGAATATAAGAGAACTTAATTTTAAACTATTATGTCTTAAGATATTATCTTCAATAATTATTAAGTCATCTTCTATTAACTCTACTCCTAATTCTTTTAAGCGTTTATGATCAATTGGCACTGGATCTTTTTGTTCTTCTGTATAATACTTTTTAGCTATCTTTTTATCAATTTTTGTATTACTTGCGATTACTACATCTAATTTATTTTTCTCTAAATATCTATTTAGAAGTTCAACATGATCTCCAACTGTAAATTTATCTGTTTCTCCTGGTTGTGTTACTACATTACATAAATACATTGTTGGAGCAGATGATTCAACAATTGCATCTTGTACTTCTTTACAAATAATATTTGGTAATACACTTGTATATAGGCTTCCCATACTAAAAATAATTAGGTCTGCTTCTTTTATTGCAGTAATTACTTCTGGTACTACTTCCGGTTCTTCTTTGTAATATATTTTTTCAAATTGACGATTGGCGCTTGTAATTTGATGCTCACCTTCAATTATATTTCCATCGAAATCTCTACCCATAAGTGTCAATTTTGAATCTTCCGAAATTGGTAGTACTGTATGTCTAACATCTAGTAGTTTACTTAAATATGCAATAGAGTCTTTTAAAGATCCATTCATGTCTAACATAGCTGTTAAAATTAAATTACCTAATGCATGTCCATCTAAGTCACTTGATGTGTTAAATCTATATTCCATCATTTTCTTAATTGGTTCATCAATTCCTGATAATGATGTTATAACTTTTCTAATATCTCCAACTGCTGGAGTATGAAATTCTTCTCTTAATCTTCCTGTGGAACGTCCGTTATCAGACACAGCTATTACAGCTGTTATATCTACAGGAAAGTTTTTTAGTCCTTTTAGCAAGTATGAAATACCTGTTCCACCACCAAAGACTACTATTTTCTTATTCATAAAATCACCTCTAATTGAAATATACCATTTTGTCTATCATTACTTTATTAGGGTCTTTTCTATATAAATATTCGTCTCCTTTAGATCTTTTTAAATTTATTATAAATATAATTATTCCTATTAGTACAAATAGAAGAGATACTGCTTGTGCCATTTTTATTGGTCCTAGCATTAGTGAATCCGTTCTTAGTCCTTCGACTAAAAATCTTAAAATTCCGTACCATACTAAATAAAATGCCGTAAGATTTCCTCTTTTTAAATATTTTCCACATCTTATTATTAGCATAGCTAAGAATCCGAATACACATCCAACTGATTCATAAAAGAAAGTAGGTTGACGATATTCTCCTAAAATGTACATTCCATCAATTATAAATTGTGGTATTCCTTGAGATTGTAGTTTTTCTAGTGTAGTTATAGCTCCATATGCTTCACTATTGAAGAAATTTCCCCAACGTCCTATAGCTTGTCCTATAATAAGTCCAACTACGATTATATCTAACATTCTCATTACATTCATTTTGCGTTTTTTACAGAAAACTATAATTGATAATAACCCAAATATAATTCCTCCGTGAATTGCTAAGCCACCATTCCATATTTCAAAAATTTCTACGATGTTTTTTGAATAGTATGGAAGATTAAATAATACATAGTAAAGTCTGGCTCCAATAATTCCAAAGATTACAGTTCCAAATGTCATATTAATTAATGTATCTTCATCTATTTCTCTTTTTTTTGCTTCTTTGTAAATTACTGTACATGCTACTAGTAATGCAACGAATATAAATATTGAATACCAATAAATTTGTATAAAACCTAAATCAAGTGCTACTCTATCCATATAAATCCCTCTTTATTTTAAAATTTTCTTTAAGAATTGACCTGTATATGATTCTTTTACTTTGGCTACTTCTTCTGGAGTTCCTGTTGCTACAATTGTTCCTCCGCCATCTCCACCTTCAGGTCCTAAGTCAATTATGTGGTCTGCCACTTTAATAACATCTAGGTTGTGTTCTATTACCACTACTGTATCTTTATTATCTACTATTTTCTGTAAAATTGCAAGTAAACGCTTGATATCATCAACGTGTAATCCTGTAGTTGGTTCATCAAGAACAAAAAGTGTTTTTCCTGTTGCTTTTCTTTGTAATTCTTTAGCTAGTTTTACACGTTCTGCTTCTCCACCAGATAGTGTTGGAGCACTTTGTCCTAATTTAATATATCCTAATCCAACATCTTCTAGTACTTGAAGTTTATGTTTTATTTTTGGAACATTTTCAAAGAACTTTAATGCCTCTGTTACTCGCATATCTAAAACTTCAGCAATATTCTTATCTTTATATTTTATGCTAAGGGTTTCTCTATTATATCTTGTTCCGTGACATACTTCGCAAGGTACATAAACATCTGGTAAGAAGTGCATTTCAATTTTCTTTACCCCGTCTCCGCGACAAGCTTCACATCTTCCACCTTTGACATTGAATGAAAATCTGTTCTTTTCAAATCCGTACATTTTAGCTTCTTTTGTTGTTGTAAATAAAGTTCTAATATCATCAAAAACACCTGTATATGTTGCTGGATTAGAACGTGGTGTTCTTCCTATTGGATTTTGTGATATAGCTACTATCTTATCAAGATTTTCAATTCCAAGTATTTTTTCATGCTTTCCTGGTTTATCTTTTGTTTTGTATATTTTTTGTGAAACAGCTTTACAAAGTATTTCATTAATTAAACTACTCTTACCACTACCAGATACTCCAGTTACACAAGTTAGAGTTCCTAAAGGAATATCAACATCTATATTTTTTAGATTATTTTCTGATGCTCCTTTAATTTTTAAATATTTTTTATTACCTTTTCTTCTTTCTTTTGGTATTTCTATACATTTTTTACCACTTAAGTATTGTCCAGTAATACTTTTTTCATTTTGCATTACTTCTTCTGGGGTTCCTTGAGCAATTATCTTTCCTCCGGCATCTCCAGCTCCTGGTCCAATGTCTACTAGGTAATCGCATGCCATCATTGTATCTGTATCATGTTCTACAACAATTAACGTATTTCCTAAGTCACGCATTTCTTTCATTGAGTTAATTAATTTTTCGTTATCTCTTTGGTGTAGACCAATACTTGGTTCATCTAATACATATAATACACCTGTAAGATGGGACCCTATTTGAGTTGCAAGTCTAATACGTTGAGCTTCTCCTCCAGATAATGTACCAGCATTTCTACTTAATGTTAAATATTCAAGTCCTACATTTGATAGGAAACTTAATCTTTCATTAATTTCCTTTAAAACTAAGTTAGCTATTTGTTTTTGTTCTTCTGTCAGTTTTAATGTTTCATATGATTTAAGAAGTTCTTTAATACTCATACATGTCACTTCGTAAATATTTCTTCCATCTACTTTTACTGATAAAACTTCATCCTTTAATCTTGCTCCGTGACAAGCATCACATTCATATTCAATCATATAATTTTCTAACCAGTCCCTAATCCAAGTTGAACTAGTTTCCATGTAACGACGTTCTAGGTTATTAATAATTCCTTCATAAAAGTCTTTTGAATTATAAGAGTTACCACTTTTGGATTTATATTGAAAATGAATTATTTCATCAGAACCATATAACACTAGGTCTTGATGTCTTTCAGATAGACTCTTCCATGGTTTAGTCATACTGATCTTGTAATGTTTACACATACATTCTAATTTTTTGTAATCAAGTCCTTCTGGATCATCAGTTAATGTTTTGATGCATCCATCTGCGATTGATAGTGTTTGGTCAGGAATAAGTAAATCTCTATCTATTTGTAATTTTACTCCTAACCCTTTACATTCTGGACATGCTCCATATGGGGCATTAAAACTAAATATTCTTGGTTCTAGTTCTGTTAATGAAAAATCACAGTGAGGACATGCAAATTGTTCTGAGAAAACTATCTCTTTAGCATCTTCTCCTAATATTTGAATAACTACTTTACCGTTTGCTAGTTTGGTAGCTGCTTCGATTGCTTCAAATATTCTACTGCGCGAATCTTCTTTTATTACAATTCTATCTATTACTACATCGATATTATCTTTTTTATTTTTATCAAGGTCAATATCTTCACTTAAATCTAACATTTCTCCATTAACACGTACTCTTACATATCCTTCTTTACGAAGTTTTTCAAGTAAATCTTTATGGGTTCCTTTTTCTCCATGTACAACTGGAGCCATGATTATTATTTTTGTACCTTCACCATATTCTAATACTTTGTCTGTCATTTCTTCTACACTTTGTGATGAAATAGGAATATTGTGAGTTGGACAATATGGTACTCCTACTCTTGAGAATAAAAGTCTTAAGTAATCGTAAATTTCTGTAACTGTACCAACTGTTGAACGTGGATTATTATGTGTTGTTTTTTGATCGATACTTATTGCTGGAGATAATCCTTCAATACTATCAACGTCTGGCTTTTCAGAACCTCCTAAGAATTGTCTAGCGTAAGCAGATAAACTCTCTACATAACGACGTTGTCCTTCGGCATAAATTGTGTCAAAAGCAAGTGAACTTTTCCCACTTCCAGAAAGACCTGTCATAACAATCATCTTATTTTTTGGTAATTCAATATTTATATTTTTTAAGTTATTTTCTCTTGCACCTTTAATAATAATTTTATCCATAATATCACCTGGTTGATATTATACCACGAATGATTATTTTTAGACATAAAAAAGCAAATCTTTTTTATAGATTTGCTTTTTAGCAATCATTGTATTCCATGTATGTTTTTCCTTTATCGAAAGAATGGTTATACATAGAGTACATATTTAATGTATCTTCTTTTAAATATTCTTTTTTATTCTTTTTTAAATACTTCTTATATTCTGAATTAATAGTATTAGGATATGCTAAATAAACATATGTAATTTTTTTAGTATTTTGATTAATAAGTGCATATTCGTAGGTATGGCCAAATCCATCTATTGTTATATATGCTGGTAGGGAATAATCTTTTGTGTTGTATTTTACATAATTAGTATAACTTTTATTTTTGCAATCAGAAATTGTCATAGTAAGTTTACTTAATCTGTCTACTTCTTTTTTAAAATTATCTTCATTGTATGTTGTACTTAGTATGATGTATCCATCACTATCAAATAAATTAGTTTTAATTGACAAAGTGAATGTCGCATCAATCATATTTGTAACTTTGTCTGGAAAAATAGATAAGTTTGAATCTAAATCTCCACTATATTTATTTAAATAATGATTTTTATTGTAATTATTAATACCGGAAACTTTTTCGGCAGGTATTAAAGAGTCTATTGTTATGATTGCAATAACTATTAGAGTATTAATTATAAATGCTGCTGTCATAGATAAAATAATCATAATAATATTTTTAGTATTTTCTTTTTTCTTCATATGCTAATTTCCTTAAATCAAGTGCTTTATTTAAAACGATTTTTATATGTGCAACTTAAACATAATTTTTCACAAGGTTTTCTGTCTTGAAATGATTTTTTTAAATCTTGACATCTTTTGCTATTAATTATTGATTCAAATGATTCTGTGTAAATATTTCCTAAATTAATTTTACCATTACTATCTAGACAACATGGCACTACTGTTCCATCTACTAAAATAGCAATTTGTGTTTTTAGTGCCATACAGAAACCATTAGTGGTTTCGTTTTTATTATCATCTGGCCATTCAAATTCATTATCTTTATCCACATATATTGTGGAAGTTATTTTAACATTATTTTCTTTATAAATTTTTTCCACTGTTTCTGGTGATAACTTATAATATTCAATTATTTTTTCCACTGTTTTTGTGGATTTTTTATCAAACTTACCATCTTGTAACGTCCATAATCTGTAGATAACTGTTTGATTTTTTAATTTTTCAACAGATTTGAAGATATTTTCTAAATAATTTGGAACATTATTTTCTGAATGTAGTGAAAAGTTTATTTTTTGTAGTGAATTGCATTTTATAAGTTCATCTACTTTTTTTGGAAATAGTATTCCATTTGTAGTAATATTTACTTTTATATCATTTTTTTCTGCAATATTAAGAAAATCTATTAAGTTTGGATGTAGAAGGGGTTCTCCTTTAACATGAAGATAAATATTATCTGTAAATGGTTTAATCTCCGATAAAATATGAGAAAATTCCTCTTTTGTTATTATTCTTTTTGGTTTTTCTACTTTACTACAAAAACTACAATTAAGATTACAAGTATTTGTTATTTCAACATATATTTTTTTAAACTTCTTCATTTGTATATACCACGCATACTAAATTTTTTCCTGGTTTATTTCCTAAATCAGAAAAATATTTTTCATCTTCTGTTGTATCAGTCGAATCAAAGTAAATGTTATTTGGATCTACTATTTCTTTTATTAGTGTATTAAATATTGCATATCTAATATCTAAATAATGATTCTTTTTCTTTTTTGTAATAGTATCTTTCCAAATATATGAGTTTGTTAATAGGTTTGGATTTACTATTAATTTTTCTTTTGATGGACATGCACCAATATAGAAAGTCATTTCAAATGGTGCTGCATTTGTTTCTTTTAATAAACATTCTATTATTTCATGTAATAAATCATTATTTAAGTTATTAATTGTTCCTTGAGCTATTGCAGATACACTTTTTCCATCATCAGTATTTGCTGTTGCAATAATTACTGGATAATCACTTGTTTCTACAGCAACACACTTGTTAGAATTATCTTTTAAAATAAATATTGCTTCTTTTGATTTTTCATTAACGCTTGCTACGGAACGTGATTTTATTACGTTATTTTTTTCTGTTAATACAAGTATATCTTCATATTTTATATTTCTTCTTTCGAAGAATTTAGTTAATGTTGTTTTATATAAAAGTTCTCTTTCTTCAGTAGAAAGATTAGGAAAATACTTTTTGTCTTTAGACATAATTCCATCTCTTTGAGATGAGACAAATACATTTAATTTCATATACTCCTCCTATGATGCTTTCATTTCGAATAAAATATCTCTTAATTCCATTGCTCTTTCGAAATCTAGGTTCTTTGCCGCTTCTCGCATTTCTTGTTCTAACATTTCCATTGTCTTAGCAATTTCTTTCTTAGTTGGTTTCTTAGTTTTCTTTTCTGTTGTATCAACATTACTAATAACTTCTCTAATTGCTTTAGAAATTGTTTTTGGTATAATACCATGTTTTTCATTGTAAGCTTCTTGAATTTTTCTACGACGGGCTGTTTCATCAATAGCTTGTTTCATGGAATCTGTTATTTTATCTCCATACATAATTACATGCCCATTAGCATTTCTTGCACAACGTCCCGCTGTTTGGATTAAACTTCTATTACTACGTAAGAATCCTTCTTTATCAGCATCTAATATTGCTATTAGTGATACTTCTGGGATATCTATACCTTCTCGAAGTAAGTTAATTCCAACCACAACATCATATTTACCTGTACGTAAGTCGTGAATTATTTGTAATCTTTCTAATGTTTTTACTTCAGAGTGAAGATAGGCTACTTTAATATCTAACTCTTTTAAGTAGTTTGTTAATTCTTCAGCCATTCTGATAGTTAATGTTGTAACTAAAACTCTTTCATCTTTTTCAATTCTTGTATTTATTTCTCCAACTAAATCGTCAATCTGACCTTCAGTTTTTCTAACTTCTATGGTTGGATCAAGTAGTCCTGTTGGACGTATGATTTGTTCTGCAACTACATTATTTACTCTTTCTAGTTCATAATCTCCTGGTGTTGCAGATACATATATCGCTTGATGAATCTTTTTATCAAATTCATCATATTGTAATGGTCTATTATCAAGAGCACTTGGTAGTCTAAATCCATATTCTACAAGATTCATTTTTCTTGCTCTATCTCCATTATACATTCCTCTTACTTGTGGAAGAGTTACGTGAGATTCATCAACTACTAACAAATAATCATCCCCAAAGAAATCCATTAATGTTACTGGTGTTTCTCCTTTTTTACGTCCTGCCATTGGAGCTGAGTAGTTTTCAATACCAGAACAGAAACCAGTTTCTTGAAGCATTTCTAAATCATATCTAGTTCTTTGCTCTAATCGTTCTGCTGCAAGAAGTTTGTTATTTTCTTTTAATTCAGTTAATCTTTCTTCTAATTCTTCTTTTATTCTTACAATTGCTGCTTGTAGTTTTTCATCACTTACAACGAAGTGACTTGCTGGGAAAAGACTTATATTTTTTTTATTAGAAATAACAACACCTGTTAAAGTATCAATTTCACATATTCTATCAATTTCATTGTCAAAGAATTCAATTCTATATCCTATTGTCTTTTGATAAGCTGGGATTATTTCTAGAACATCTCCTCTTACACGGAATGTTCCTCTTTTAAAATCTAAGTCGTTTCTTTCATAAAGCATTTCCACAAGTTTTGTTAATACTTTATTTCTTTCAATAGTATCGCCTACTGAAAGAGTTAACATTTTATTTTTATATTCTTCTACTTCTCCAATACCATAAATGCATGATACACTGGCTACTACAATAACATCATCTCGTGATAAAAGAGCAGATGTTGCGGCATGACGAAGTTCATCAATTTCATCGTTGATTGAAGAATCTTTTTCAATATATGTATCGGTCGAAGGTACATATGCTTCTGGTTGGTAGTAATCATAATAAGAAACAAAATATTCTACTCTATTATTTGGAAATAGCTCTTTTAGTTCAGAGTATAATTGTCCCGCTAATGTCTTATTGTGAGCAAGGACTAAAGTCTTTTTATTTACTTCTTTAATTACATTGGCAATAGTAAATGTTTTTCCTGTACCTGTTGCACCTAATAATACTTGTTCTTTTTTTCCGGATTTTATTCCTTCAACCAATGTTTTAATAGCGTTCGGTTGATCTCCAGATGGTTGATATTTAGATACTAATTCAAACATAAGTCACCTCCAATACAGGTTAATTTCAGTGTATATTTTAACATTTCTTTAATAAGAAAACAAGGAACTTTCCTTGTTTATTATTTTGCTTGTGAATTTGAATTTGTATTCGTATAATTTCCATTTCCACTTGTATTTTGTTTTATTGCATAAGAATCATATACCACAAGCGGTAAATTATTTTGCTTTGCTAGTTGTTCTGCTCTTGCTAAAATATCTTCTTCTAATATTTCTTTATCTTTTACAACTAGAATGTATCCTGGTTTTATTTGAGTCCAATCAACTAGGGTTTCGTTAGTATTGTTTTCTTCGCTACTATATTTCATCATTTCAGCAATTGAATATTTTCCTCTAGAAAATTCAATTCTGTCTTTTTCTGAATTAAATCTTTTACTTGTAGAAACAATTGCTTCTACTGGTATATCTTTGGGTAAGAATCCTATAGCTATTCTTCTATCTAAGTGAGCGTTTATATTTTCAGGAGCAGAAATTGAAACAGATAACAGAGTAGTTGGTTTGGTAATAACCTGTGAGTATGTAAATCCTGCGCTTTTTCCTATATATTTACATCTTAGTGGAATCCTTGAGCCTAAGTCTGCTGGATTTTCTCTAGATGCTTGATATTGTTTTAATATTTCTTGAAGTATTTTATAGTCCGTTTCTTCGTTATAAGATTGGCCTTTTGCTTCACTTATAATTCTTTTTGCTGCTAAAAGTATTTCTTCTTGTAAAAATGAATTCATTTCTTTATCATAAACAATTTCGCTTCCATCTTGAATAAAGTGTAGCATCAAAAGTTCACTAGTTGGTTTATCAATTACTGGAGGAATACTTTCTGACATATTGTGTTTTAAAGTTAAAATATTAATTTTATCGTATGATGCATATACTTGTTCTAAAAGGTCTACGTCTATAGTCAGTGTTGATTGCGGGTCATTTTTTGCTTCTATTATTTTTGATACAGTTTCATATAGTGCTACTGCATCTTCTTGAACTTCAGGTGCTATTATATTAATCAATGAATCAATTCTTTTTTGAAGTAGTTCTAAGTTCTGAATATATGGTAAGGTGTCTTTTCCATACTTATCACCTAGACGCATTATTTCTTCAAAGTTTCTTTCAGAATGAGCATTTACTTCTGGCTTATCTTCCCTTTCTGATATAAGATTTCTATTTGGATCTGTTTTCATATAATAGATTCCATAATCAAGTTCTTTTTTTATAATTTCTTTGTTTGTTCTTAACTCTTCAAGTCCATATGTATTATACATATTCATTGCTTCTAATAGTAGTACATGTTGTGCTCGTTCTTCATAATCAGTTAATTCTTGATTTTCAAATAAAGATTGTAGTACTTTATCAAAATTAACTTCGTCAGAAATGTTTAAGTCGTGACGATTAATTCTATCCTTTTGCATTATGACATCAACTAAATTTTGATTTGTAAGTATGTATTCTTTAAGTTCTTGTCCATATGCTTTTATTATTTCAATTAGTTCTTCCTTGGTTCCTTGAAATTCACAAGCAGTTTCCACATAGTATTGATATCTCAATCCAAGGTCATCTTCATTGTAATTTGCATTTAACATTTTCATATTATGGTTAACAAGTTCTATTAATGTCATATTATCACCTGTTTTAATTCTATCATTTATAATTTCCAATGACAATGTGACTTTGTAAATGAGAATGTAAAAAAAAGACAGAATACTGTCTTATTTAATTACTTTATTTATATTATTGGTTTCAATTAAGTAATCAATTTTAAATTTGTCTAATAAGAACATAAATCTTCTTTCTATATTGGCATTTGATAAGTTTGTTCCAAAAGATACAACTAAATTGTCTTTGTAACTTACAACTCCACATCTCATTTTTTCAGACCAGTCTGGAGACAGTACAAAATAATAGTCTTTTATATATTCTTTATATTTATCCTTAACATCTAATATACCTATATTTGAAAGAGTTGTTGAAAAATGTCTTTTAAATTCTAATGTACCTAACATGACCATTACTCTTTTTATTATTAATGGAACTATTCTTATAAATACATTATTTAACATTTTTCCATTAGAAGACATTGTTTCTATAATTTTATCGTATTTAAGTTTTCTTTCAAATTCATTATTTACCTTAGATAGTATATCATTAAAATTATATTTTTGTTTTTTTCTTAGTTCTAAACTTACTACCATGTATGAAACAAAATTAGATATAGTGTTGGTTGAGAAATATTTTTTTAGGTCTATAGGTATGCATATATTTATTGGTTTTTTTCCTTTATACTTCTTATAGTTTTCTTCATAAATAGAATATGCAAGCATTGAAGCTAATAAAACTGACAAACTGCATTTTTTTGTTTTGGCATATTTTTTTATTTTAGGTAATGATATTTTAAAATGTGTTATTGCGACTGTTCCTGATGATAGTTCTTTTCCTTTTAGCATGTAAGCCTTAGGGGGATTATATGCCTTTGTTATTTTTTTATCATAATTTTTAATATAGGCATTTTCACTATCTGATAAAACTTTTTCTTTTGATTTTTCATTTTTTAATATATTAGGATATCTTAAATCTAAATAGTTATATATAATTTCTTTAAAGAAAATGCTACCACTATTTCCATCAGTTAGAGTATGAAAAAATTCTATATTTATTTTTTTATCAAAGTAAGTTACTTTAAATAGATAATTGTTATTTTCTGCAGTATTTATTTTTTTAAATGGTTGGTCATTTTCTTCTGTGATGACTGGTTTTTTATTATTTTCATCTAAGTAGTACCAGAAGAAACCTCCTTCCATTTTTACTTTATAGGCCTTATATTTTTCTAAGGTTTTTATTACTGCTGTTTCTAATATTTGCTTATTTATTTTATCTTTTAAAATAGCAGATAAGCGAAATATAGATGTGTCATAATCATTTCTTGATAGAGAATATATTTTAGCTTGATCATCAAGTTTACGCCAATAATTTTTAGGATTAATAATTTTCATGATATATTCTCCTATCTATGTTTACTTATTAGTTTGTAGTGTTTTAATAAATTGCTTAAACTTTGTTCCATCCTTATCTTGTTCTTTCAAAGTTTGTAACGATTCAAGTAAACCATTCTTTTCTATATAATATATTATATCAGCTTGCATTCTAGGATGGGAAGTATAATATCCAACAAGTAGTTTTTCATGTTCTTCTTCTGTTAAAAATATATTTTGTGTAATAGCTTCAATTACATTAGAAGAAGGTTTTCTATTTCCTTTTTCTAGATCAACAATATATGCAGGACTAAATTTTATTATTTCAGAAAAACTTCTTATTGTTAGTTCTCTATCTTCACGTACTTGTCTTAATGCTGTTCCAAATATATTTTGTCTTGTCATAGGCTTTCCTCTCCTTTTGCGGCATATTATAGCATATTTGTATTTAAAATTCAACTTATTAAATAATAATGTAAACCAGTTTATTTTTTTACAAATATTATTGACATTGCATTTAAATAATATTTAAATTAAAGTAGAACTTTTATCAAGAATGAGGGAGAGAGTTAGCTCAGTGAACTCATACCAACCTGCAGTAGTAAGGTGGTAATGCTAACAACGATGAAGGAGGCCACAACTCTTTCAAGAGTTTTTTATTTTGATAAAATTTCTGAAGGAGGATAGAAAAATGAAAAAATATTATTTTACAAGTGAAAGTGTCACAGAAGGTCATCCAGATAAGATATGTGACAAAATAAGTGATAAAATTTTGGATGAAGCATTAAGACAAGATGAAAATAGCCATATTGCAGTTGAGGCTACAATCAAGGATGATTTAGTTCTAATTTATGGGGAGGCAACGACTAAGGCAAAACTTAATTATGAAAAAATTGCAAAAGACGTGTTAAAAGACATTGGTTATACTGAAAAATTTAATGTTTTAGTTAAGGTATCTAAACAGTCTTGTGAAATTGATGCCGCTGTTAGTAAGGATAAAGTGTGTGCAGGTGATCAAGGAATTATGTTTGGTTATGCATGTAATGAAACAGCTGAACTTATGCCGCTTCCAATTATGCTAGCTAATAAATTGGCAAAAAGATTGGCAGAAGTTAGAAAAAATGATAAGAATAGTTTCTTACTTCCAGATGGAAAGACTCAAGTAACTGTTGAATATGTTGATGATAAGCCTCTTAGAGTAGATACTATTATTATTGCTTGTCAGCATAAAGCAAACATTTCAAGAAAAAAGTTAGAGAATTTTATAAGAAACGAGGTCATTTCATACGTTATAAATGACAATTTGTGTGATGATAATACAAAAATATTAATTAATACAAGTGGTAGTTTTATTCTAGGAGGACCTTTTGCTGATAGTGGAACTACAGGTAGAAAGATTGTAGTTGATACATATGGTGGCATGGGAAGAATTGGCGGAGGCTGTTTTAGTAGTAAGGATCCAAGTAAAGTGGATAGATGTGCAGCATACTATGCTCGATATGTAGCTAGAAATATTGTTAGTAAAGGGTTGGCAGATAGAGCTGAAGTTGGTCTTTCTTATGCCATTGGCCAAGTTCAACCGATTAGTATATTCATTGAAACTTTTGGTACTAACAAAACTTCTTTAATTGAAATTGATAGATATGTATATGATAACTTTGATTTTTCTGTTGATAATATTATTAATGAGTTAGATTTAAAAAGACCTATTTATTATGATTTAGCTTGTTATGGACATTTTGGTAGAGATGGTTATTCATGGGAACAAGACAAATAAAAAAAACAGTTTTATAAACTGTTTTTTGTTTGTTCTGATTTTCTTTCAATAAATTTATATAGATAATTGTATCCTTCTTTTGGTTCAAAGATATATACTTCAGTTTTTGCCCCTGATTTTAGATGTAATTCAACTTTTTTATTTTTTCTTTCTGCTTTTACTATTACAGGTTTATCTGGAGTTATTTCTTCTTTGTTTTCTGAAATATATTTTATATATCCATTAGCAGATTCATGATACTTGTATATTACATTATCGCCGTCATGCATCAATACTGAGTAATCAAAGTCTGTTGATGAACCAAAAATTTCGGAATACATCATTGTTACTTCAAAACTTTTATATCTAATATTTGGAGTTGTGCTGTTATATGTTTTTCCATTAACTATTATTGTTTTTTCTTCAACATCTTCCACTGGTTGACTCAACAAACTACTTTTACTTTTTAGACTTGCTGCGACAAGTCGCATTTTTTCTTCTTTTGTTAAATCAGTTACTTTAAAGTTATCTTTTAGTCCCTCTATATATGGATATAGACTAACATAATTATATAATGATGTAACTGTTATTGAATCTAGTTCTAGCTCTCCATCAGGGAATTCATCGTAATAGTCACTTTCATAATCGTCGTAATCATCGTAGTCGTTATAGTCATCATAATCATAATCATTATCATCATATAAGTTTTCATAATAAATATCTTCTAGTCTGTTTCCTACTAATTTATTATTTTCTTTAGTGATTGCAACATAGATTGTTGTACCTAAAAAAACTACTAATATTAGCCCTAGTATAATACTTCTTATTGACTTATTTGGAATATTATTCATAGGTTACCTCCTACAGAATAAATAGTCTTTATTCTATGTTAATTATATATTATGATATTTTTTGTAGTCAACTTTATTCAATATAAAAAATAGGCTTTTACACCTATTTTATTATGAATTTAAAGATTCTGTTTCATATAAATTTTTATAAATTTCATTTGTTTTTAATAGTTCATCATGTGTTCCAGATGCCACTATTTGTCCTTTATCAACTATGTGGATAATATCTGCATCCATAATTGTGGATAATCTGTGAGCTACAATTACAACTGTGTGGGATTTAGTTAAATTATCAATAGCTCTTTTTACATATTCTTGAGAAGCATTATCCAATGCAGATGTCGCTTCATCAAATAATATTACTTTACTTTCCTTAGCAAGTGTTCTAGCAATTGATAATCTTTGTTTTTGTCCTCCAGATAAGTTAACTCCACTTTCTCCTAAAAGTGTATCATACTTTTTAGGTAACGACATTATGTAGTCATCTAGATATGCTAATTTTGTATATTTTCTTATAGTAACTAATGGTAATTTTGGATCGATTAACTTAAAGTTTTCTTTTATTGTTCTGTTGAAGATGAATGGTTCTTGTCTAATTATTGAAACATTTTTACGAAGTGACTTTTCTGATAAGTCTTTTATATTTACTCCGTCTAATAATACTTCCCCTTCTATTGGATCAAATATTCTTGTAATTAAATTAAATAGTGTTGATTTTCCTTGTCCAGACTTTCCAACAATTGCAACTTTTTTATTAGGTTCAATTGTTAGATTAAAATTCTTTAAAGTAATTTCTTCATTTGGATAACCGAATGTTACATTTTTAAATTCGATTAGACCTTTATTTTTATTTATTTCTTTTTGACCGAATTTTTCATCTTCGTATAATCTATTTTCTAATATTTCATTAACTCTTCCTAATGATACTACTAGTTTTTGATATGTTTGTGTTAAGTTATTGAAATTTTCTATTAACCACATATATCTATATACGTAGTATGTCATAGATATAAAGAATGTTAATGTTATTTGTTTATAATAGATTAAGATTACACATGTTATAAAAACGCCAACCTCTAAAAATCCTTTAAGTATTCTTGTTAGTAAAGTGAAACCCTTACGTACATCAATTTCATTTTTTGACTTTTGGAATATTGTTTTAATTATTTCCGCCATGTCTGTTAATAAACTGTTTTTTATTCCTAATGTTTTTATCTCTCTTATACCTCTTATTGACTCTGTGACCAAAGAAGTAAACAAATCTTGCTTTTCTTTTCTTTCTTTATGAGCTTGTTTTAAAATAGGGTTATATTTTTTTATTATTAAGAATAATAAAAAGACAAATGTTACAATTTCTAAACCTACAATCCATGAATTCATGAATATGTATACAATTACTACTAATGATCCTATAAGTGAGGATATGGCACTTAGTAGATGACCAAAAGCAAAACTTAATGAGTCTGCATCTGTTGTAATTCTATTGATTACTTCTCCAGATGTTTTTTCTTCATATGCATATGATGGCATATCTAATGCTTTTTTATATGTATAATATCCTAATTTTCTTGTAAGTTTACTTTCTATTTTTTCTAACATTGCGCCAGCATAGTTTTCAATTATCGCATGTGATAGTATTTCAATTCCTAAATATATTAATAAGTATATAACCGCATTTTTTAAAGCTAAATTTGTAATTGACTCTACTGCCGCTCCATTAAGGTAACCTGTTGCTATTTCAGATATACCCGCTAAAAGTATTAAAGAACTTGCAATGATTAACTTTACTTTTTCTTCTTTAATTAGTTTCCATAGAGGTATGAATTCTTTTAAACTTTTCATATATACCTCCTAAAATAAAAACCTACTATATTCTTATAGTAGGTCTAACGTAAAGTTAATCGACTTTAATGAGTAGGAAAAAATCCGATTTTTCCACTCCAATCTTGTGCTACTATAAGTTTATTAAAATTATTTTGTTTGAAATTTAAATTCTTCATTTTTCCCACTCCTTTCTCTTTAAATTCAAGTTGATTGTAGCACTTGTTCTTTTGTCTGTCAACCTTTTTTTGTTGATAGATTAACTTTTATAATCCCAAAGTCCAAGTTTTCCCTTGATTTCTATAGGTTCTTTTATTGGTTTAATATCATCTAATATCCAAGCATATCTTTTTGTTTTATAGATTCCTAAAGAATATTCTTGTTTATTTAATTTTATTTTTTCTATGTAATCATCTGTCATTTCTATGCAATCAATAAGTTTAGCTTTACAAATTATTTTACCATAGTTTAATGGTATATCTTTTATTAGGTTTAATACTTCTTTGTCGGTTATTGTTTTTATGAAGTTTTTTGATAAACTAGCATGTATTAAAATATCTCCTCGATAATTAGTTTTCCAACTTCTTGTTTCAATCTTTTTATAACCATTTAAAATTAATGATGCATATGGTTCTTGTATACTTATGGTTTTCATTTTACTTTATTAGATTATTTTCTATACAGTATGGTATGACTTTATGTTTTAATGTGTTAGATAATATTTCTTCTCCACATGATGTGTCATACCATAGGAAACTTGCAATTTCATCTGAAGTTTCTAATGTACCTTCTAATTCTCCTTCATATTTAAAAACATAGAAATGAATTTTTAGGTTGGGATCTGATGTTGCTATTTCATCAAAGTCCATTACTTGAGTAAATTTTGTTTCATCAAAGATTGCTTTTGGTCCTAATTCTTCATGGCATTCTCTTATAGCTGCTTGAAGTGGAGTTTCGCTTTCTTCTACTTTACCACCAATCATTTGATGAGTTGGTTTATTTCTTGGTTTATCAATTAATAATTTATTATCATTTAAAAATATTGTTCCTACTACTTTTAACATTTTATTCTCCTTTGGTTAATACTTTTCTTGAAGTATTTTCTTTTACCATTTCAATTAATATTCCAGTTACTTTTTCCATGTCTTCTACGGCAATATATTCGTGGGTTCCATGAAAGTTATGGCCTCCTGTACCAATATTTGGACAAGGTAGTCCATTGTATGTTGCATCAGCACCATCGGTGCCTCCTCTTATAGGAATTATTATTGGTTCAATTTCTAAACTATTCATCGCAGATGTTGCTATATCAACTACAGTCATATCTTGTTCTATAATATTTCTCATATTATAGTACGAATCTGTTAGTGTTAATTTGATTCTATTATCATATTTTTCATTTAATCTTGAGATAAGGTCTTCTATAAATCTTTTTCTGGACTCAAAATGTTCTTTATCAAAATCTCTAATTAGGAACTCTAAATATGCAGATGATACTGTCCCTTGAATTTTTTCCAGATGATAAAACCCTTCATATCCTTCGGTATTTGCTGGTATTTCATTTGGTAAAGCAGATACTATTGCGTTAGCAATAAGAGATGCATTTATCATTATGTTTTTAGCGCTTCCACAATGACAAGATTTTCCTTCTATTTCTATTTTTGCTGTTGCGGCATTAAAATTTTCATATGAAATTTCTCCTAGTGTAGAACCATCTACAGTGTAGGCTATTGGAGAAGAAAATTTACTGTAATCAAAATTATCCATTCCTTTTCCAATTTCTTCATCTGGTGTAAAAGCAACGCAAATATCTCCGTGACGAATTCTTGCCTTTGAAAAATGTTCTAACATAGTCATTATTTCTGCAATCCCAGCTTTATCATCTGCTCCTAATAAAGTATTTCCATCTGTTGTTATTAAAGTCTTGCCTTTATGTTTTACAAGGTCCGGATATTCTTTAGTAGACATAATTGTTTTATTGGGTAATGTTATATCTGTTCCATTATAATCATAAATAAAATTAGGAGTGATTTTATCCGATTTAGCATCTTCTGATGTATCTAGATGAGAAATAAAACCAATTTTAGGTAGATTTTCATCTCCTTTTAGTGTTGCATAGAGATAACAATTTTTTTCATCAAAATATGTTTCTAATCCTAATTCTTGTAGTTCTTGATTTAATAAATTAGCAAGTATCCTTTGATTATTAGTACTTGGTGTTAGTTCTGATTCTGAATTTGATACTGTATCAATACTAATATATTTTAAAAATCTTTCTAAAGCTGTCATATTATTCCTCTTTTCTTTGTTATATTAAATTTATTATAACATATCATATTACTTGTTTTTGTATGTTATAATATTTTTAATAGGATGTGATAGTATGTTATATAAACCTGGGGTTATTGAACAAAAAGAAATTGATTTTCTTTTTGATGCTGGAATATATAATGAAGATATTGATATTAGAGAGATTGCAGCTATTCAAGGTTTTTATGAGAAACATGGTTATATTCCTGATAGTCATATTGTTACATTTTTAAATTGGTTAACTTATAGTGCTAGAAAGAATATTTCTAATGAGCTTGAAGATATTACAAAATTAAGCTTTGCAGGAAGATGTTCTACTGCTCAAAGTTTTTTTGATCAAATACTTGATAAAATGGGTTTTAGAAAACTAACTTTTAATGTAGGTGATGTTTTTGGTACTGATCCAATTCATGCATTAACTTGTCTTGAAATACCTACAAAAATTAATGGTGAAGATGCTGTTAGAACATTTATGTTAGACCCAACATTTAGACAGTTTTGTACTGCTGAAGAAAATAGATACGAAAGATACAACGAAGAAAAGCGATGGAGTGTTAAAATGGCCACTCCACATCCTGGGTATTTTTTTAATTTAACCGCTGAAGGTAGAGAGTTTGCTGAAGGTCTTATTCATTATGGTTTTTTTGAGGTAAATGAGAATAGTCTTAAAACATATTTTGATCCTTTTGCTTTATATTTAACACCTAAAGAAGCATATGAAGATTCTAGCCATATTGGTCGTATTTCTAGTACTACTGTAAGTGGATTAGATTATTGGAATAGTGTTGTTTCTGCCGAAAAGAAAGCTTTTATTGGGGCTAATTCATTTGATTTGAGTACACCTCGCGAGATTGTTCAAAAGGAAGATAGACGCTTAATTAACAGAATCAGAAAAAATAATGTTCAAAGTGAACTTGATGCTATGTTTGAAGAACAAAATATTGGAAGTGCTATTAATAATACAAATTATTCTACAAAATAAAAGAATGACTTTTGTCATTCTTTTTTTTATCTATTAGTCCAGCTAGATGGGAATCTTACAAAGTCTGTTGGGTTATACGTACCATATCTTGAATAACTTTCCCATAGACATCCTCCGCCTGGATTCCAATCACAGTTTGTTACTTCTAAGTGAACATGTGGACCTGAAGAATTACCAGTAGACCCCATTTGTCCAATGGATGTATTTACACTAACATATTGTCCTACAGAAACTTTGAAGTTTCTTTGATGGGCATATGTTGAATAAATATATGTTCCATTGTCTAGTTTATGTTTTATTTTTACTACTAGTGCTCTTGCACTATCATAATATCTTGCAAAGACTATACCTGCTGCTATTGGATATACATCAATACTTTTGTTATAACTTGAAATATCAATTCCAAGGTGTCCAGAACAAACTCTTTTTTTAGCATTCCAAGTTCCGCAGCCTGTATACCATTGAGTTACGTAACCATTTTCTATTGGTCTAAAGTAGCCGTTAACACTTGGAATTGATTGGTTGTTTTGACTTTCAATACGTCTTTGACATGCTTGAATATCTTCATTTTGTCCACAACCTAATTTTTTATAGAAATCTAGTTGGCTTTGAGCTGCTTTTATTTGTTGTTCTATTCCTGGAACTCCTGCTTTTAAAGCAGCACTATCAGCATCTAATTTTAACTTTTGATTAATTAATGCTTCTTTACTTTTTTCAAGTTCTTTTTTCTTAGCATTTAAGTTTTCTTGTTGTTTCTTGTTCTTTTCTATTAAAGCTTCAAGTTCATCCATTAATTTATCATTATATTCAGTTAATTGTTCTACAATTGACATTCTATAAATCATATCAGTTATACTTGTTGCTCCAAAGGCATATTCTAAGTAAATATTTTCTCCATTAGATATTTGATAATATTCTATTATCTTTTTACTTTCTTCACTTTTTTCTTTTATTTCTTCATTACTTTTATCAATTTCAGTTTGTAATGATACTATTTCATTTTCTGTGTTTTTAACTTGAACTTCTATAGATGAAATGTTGGCTTTTATTTTAGCCACTTCTGCTTCATTTGTAACAATTTGACTTTTTACATTTTCTAAATTCTGAGTATATTTTTTTACTTCAGCTTCAAATTCTGTAATTGTTTTTGCTTTTGTACTCATTGGTAGTGCAACTAGAGTTAAAAGCATTAATAATACTGAAATAATCTTTAATGATTTCATTATACTTTTAAATACTTCTTAACGGCACTAGCACTACCTATCATACCTACAAGTATTCCTATAACTAGAACTATTAATGATGTCATATACATAAATGGTTCTGGTTTAATTAATTGAATTAATTCTGAAAATAAATAACCTTCAAAGTGATTATAGAATACTAAGTATCCATATGTTGATATAATTATTGGGATAATTGAACCAAATACACCTAAAATCATTCCTTCTACAATGAATGGTGTTTTAATAGTAAAGTTACTTGCTCCTACTAATCTCATTATTCCTATTTCTCTTTTTCTTGCTGAAATAGTTAATTTAATTGTATTAATAATTAAGAATATTGTTACTAGTACTAAAGCTATTACAATTCCATATGTTACTTTTTCAATTGATGAGAATGCAGTAACCATTTTTTCAACCATTCCTTCACCATATCTTACTACAGATACTTTTTCAATTGCTTGAATGGCATTTGCTGTTTTACCAATCTTTTCTATTTCTTTTACTTTTACTTGGAATGTATCTTTTAATGGGCTTTCATCATCTTCCCATTCTTCTAATACTCTATCAAATACTTCTGACTCTGCTTGCATTTGTTTTTTTACTTCAATTTTTGATTGGAATTTATAACTTTCTACATTAGCAGTTTTTTCTAGTTTTTCTTTTACTATTTCTACATCTTCTTCTGTAGAATCATTTTCAAGGAATACAACAATTGTCATATCTCTTTCTATTTCTTTAGTAAAGTTTTGAACATTAAATGATGCAATTACTGCAACTGCAACAATTATTAGTGTTATTGTGATACAGGAAATTGAAGCTAGTGATAAACTAAAGTTTCTTACTACACTTTTAAAGGCATCACGTATACTTCTTCCTAACATTCTAAATGGCTTCATTGTTATACGTTCCTTTCTTCTTAAAGTTTACAAGGCGTCCTTCTTTTAATGTGATTACTTGTTTTTTCATCTTGTTTACTATGTCTTTGTCATGTGTAACCATAATAATAGTTGTTCCTCTTTTTTCATTGATGTCTTCTAAAACTTTCATGATTTCCATACTCATATCTGGATCTAAGTTTCCTGTAGGTTCATCACATAGTAATAATTTTGGATCATTTACTATTGCTCTTGCAATTGCTACTCTTTGTTGTTCTCCTCCTGATAAATGATCTGGATATTCATGAAGTTTATGTTTTAATCCAACATCTTCTAAGGCCTTTAATACTTTTACTCTAATTTCATCTTTTTTTGCACCAATTACCTCTAATGCAAAAGCTACATTTTCATATACTGTTTGCTTTGGTAACAATCTATAATCTTGGAATACAATTCCTAATTTTCTTCTTAGTTTATATACTTTACGGTTTTTAAGTTTAGCAACATCTAAACCTCCAACAATAATTTGTCCTTTTGTTGGTTTTTCTTCACGATATAGCATTTTGATTAATGTGGATTTTCCACTTCCTGATCCTCCGATTACGAAGACAAATGCCCCTTTTTCGATGGCTAAATTTAAATCATAAATTGCTGTCACACCGTTTTTGTATTTTTTTTCTACGTTTTTAATTCTGACTAAATCCATCTTTACCTCCATCCTATATGGGTATTGTATCATATTTTGTCGTATAAAAAAAGGGAAGATATTGGAAATCTTTCCTTTTTACTATTATTTTCCACCGATTACTTCGTATGAGTCTGTTACAACGAAGAAGGTTTCTTTATCTATTTGTTTAATTCCCTCTGTCACTTTGTAATATTCTCTTGATGGTATTACTGATAGTAAGACTTTTCTTTTTTTCTCTAAGAATCCTCCTTTTACATCAAATGTTGTAACATTATGATTTAAATTATCAATAATATATTCTTTTATTAGTTCTTCTTCACTTGTAATAATATAAAAGGCTTTATTGTTTGAAATGCCTAATATAACTTTATCCATTACAATACTACTTATATATAATAAGATTGCTGCATACATGGCATTTAAACTACCAAAGAATACTCCACCAAATATTACTACAATAATATTTATAATTAATGTACTTTTACTTATTGCAATTTTAAAGTTTTCATATAGAACTTTACAGATTACTGGAAATCCACAATTTACGTATCCAGATTTATAGAATAGTCCACTTGCTATTCCTGATAGCACTCCTGAAAAAATTACTATTGTAAATACATCTGTTGTATCTATTGGAATCATTGCGGCTACTGGTGCTGTTAATTTTACTAATAGTGGATAAATTATACTTGCAACAATTGTACTTGCAGTTTGCTCAATTCCTAAATATAGCAAACTAATTAAGGAACATGCTGCTGATAGCAAGAAAATCATTAATGATGGATCAATGTGATATAAGTGATTAGTAATTGTTGCTACACCACTTACTCCACCAGATACTATATTTAGTGGTAACAAGAACACATTATATAAAAGTGCACTTATTGTTAACGATAGTAAGGCTAATCCAAATCTTTTTAATCTATGATGTTTTTTTATTGAGGTTAATATTTCTTCCATATTATTCACCTCCAAATACTTCATAGGCATCAGTTACCACAACAAATGCTTCACTATCAATTTCATTTATTCCTGCTTTTAGGCGGTAATAATCTTTTGTTGGAAGCACACACATTAATACTGTTTGGTTATCTTTTTTGTATCCTCCTTGTGCATTAAAAACTGTTACACCATGATTCAAAACTTTTAATATATATTCTTTAATTGTATCTTCTTTATCTGTAATAATATAAAATGCTTTACTATCTGATACTCCAAGTATTACTCTATCTGAAATAAAACTAATAATATATAAAACTATAATGGCATACATTACGTGAGTTGCACCAAATACTAGACCAGATAATAATACGATTGTACCGTCACATAAAAGCATACTTTTACCTATACTCATTTTGGCATATTTTGAAAGTATTTGATTAACGATATCTGTCCCTCCAGTTGTAAAGCCTGCTTTGAAAATCATACCTAAACCAAATCCATACATTACTCCCCCAAATACTGATGATACTAATAATTGTGAAGTATCTAACTCTAACCATATATTAATATGACTTGTTAGTTCAATAAATAATGGTAGTAATAGTGATCCTAGAATAGTTGCTTTTGTTTTATCTTTTCCTAGTAAGAAGTAACTTAATATAAGTAAAAATATATTAAATATTAGCATTACTAAGGCATTACTAATTCCTATTAGTTCATTTAAAATAATTGCTATACCACCTATTCCTCCTGATACGATGTCATTTGATGCTAAAAATAAATTATATGCAATTGCTACTAATAAGCATCCTAAAGTAAAATTAACATATCTTTTTACTTTTGTTTTCTTTTCAATTTCTTTTAATGCTTGATGAACTCTTAATTTTGAAAATATACTCATATCTATAATCCCCTTTTTAATTTACTTTCTATAAATAAATCTATATCTCCATCTAATACTTTTGTAACATTACTTGTTTCTTCACTTGTTCTATGGTCTTTTACCATTGAATATGGATGCATAACATAACTTCTTATTTGAGAACCAAATTCAATATTCATTTGATTTCCTTTTATGGCATTTAATTCTTGATTTTGTTCTTCTAGTTTTTTTAATAATAATTTATTTCTTAGAACTTGCATTGCTTGTTCTTTATTTTGAATTTGACTACGTTCATTTTGGCATGTTACTACTATTTTTGTTGGTAAGTGAGTAATTCTTACTGCAGAGTCTGTTGTGTTTACTCCTTGTCCTCCGCAGCCACTTGAACGATAAACATCAATTTTTAAATCTTTTTCATCAATTTCGATAGTATTATCTTGTTCTATTTCTGGTGTAACCTCAATTGATGCAAATGACGTATGTCTTCTATTGTTTGAATCAAAAGGAGATAGTCTTACTAATCTATGAACACCTTTTTCATTTTTTAAATAGCCATAGGCATTTGTTCCTTTAATTCTTAGAGAGGCACTTTTTATTCCAGCTTCATCTCCATCTTGATAATCAAGAAGTTCTACTTTGTAGTTTTTCTTTTCACACCAACGTAGATACATTCTATATAGCATCATGGCCCAGTCGCAAGCTTCTGTACCACCAGCACCTGAGTGAACTTCTAATATACAATCAAGTTTATCATGTGGACCATTTAATAATAGTAATAGGTTTAATTTTTCCACCTCTTCTTCAATTCTTTGAATGTCTTTCTCTATTTGTTGTTCTGAAGATTCATCTGATTCAATTTCTAATAATTCTAGAAGTTCAATATTATCAGTGATTTTTTCTTTTATATTATCTAAATCACTTACTGTTGATTTTTTTTCATTAAGTTCTTTTAATACTTTTTCTGCTTGTTCACGATCATTCCAAAAGTCTTGTTGTTCTGTTGTTTTCTGAAGTTGTTCTATTTCTTGTTTTTTGGAATCTATGTCAAAGTGACCTCCATAAGTTTGTAACTATTTCTAAGTTTTTTTCTAATACTTTTTTCATTTCTTTTTTTTCCATAGTATCACTCCTTAGTTTGGTTAATATTCATTTTTTCATACTTTCTCAGCATAAGTCTAACATAAAATATTGTTTAAAACAATTAATTAAACCTTTATTAGTGTATAGTTTCTGTCATATTTGCATATATTATGATTAGAGGAAGGTTCACTGTTAAGTGTGAAGATCCTCTTTAAATAGATTAGGAGCCTATGAAGGCTCCTTTTTATTGTACTTTTGATATATCTTCGTTAATTATTATTGGATTAAATCCTTTTATTTCATCTAATAACATATTATCTGGATAATCATTTAACATAAATATCTTTTTATTATTCATAAAAGCCTCATACATTTCTAAGAATGTTGATGCTCCTATATAATTTTTTAATATATTTCCATTCTTTTCTTTTGAATAATTTAATACTAAAATTGCATCTGTTTTACTTACTTTTTCTCTACTTTCGTAATAGCAAGTTCTGAAGAAATTAAGATATTCTTCTTGTGTCATATTATCCGTATCATCGTTTGTATCTGGTTCATCATAACAATTTGGTGTTATTACTTGATGGCCATTTCTTTCTAGTTCTTGTTTGATTGGGTCAATTTTATTATAAAATGCTGTTGAGCATACTATCATTACTTTCATATTTATCTCCTATCTTTTTATTGTTTTACTGTCACTTGTATTATTTGCAGATGTTATACATTTTCCTATTATTTCGCTTGCTGCATTTCCTATTGTGTGATGGGTTAATCCTTTAATTGGTTCTATATATTCAGTTTGTACTCCTAGCGAATCTGCTACCACCAGTTGTTGAGCAATTCTTTCGAATGAGTCTGTTCCAAATAAATCTCTTACTGTTTTTCCAACATTTTTTGGAGTACTTCTTTCCATATAACTCATATCACACATTGGTGCTTTTGTTCCGTCTTCTCTGAATCTACTTTCCGATAATACTTCATTTTCTCCTTCAGTAACATAATAAGTGAATTTTATTTTTTTATAAGCTTCTAGGTCAAATTCTTTTCCAGTAAGTTTTTCTATATCTGCTGTTCCAATTGGATAAGATAATTGTTGTCCTTGATATTCATCTATTGGAAGTGGCATTGTACCTATTGCTCCTCCTATGCAAGATGCACTTACTAATTCAGGATGTAATAAGGCAAATCTTTGGGCAAATACACCACTTGAAGAGTAACCATTTAGAAATATCTTATCTGGTACTTGTTTTCCACTTAAACCTGTTATTATTTTTTTTGCATCTTCTATCATTGATACAACTTGTTGGTCGATGCGATGAAATTTTCCTGTTTTTGATGCATCAAAGCATTCAATTGATAATTGTTGAAAATATGGGTTACCGTTATTTATACTTGGTAATAATGGGACTAATATTGGATTAGTATTCTTGCTATGATATAAAACCGAAAATAAATAATCCATGGTATTTTCTAATGCTGATGTTACAATTCTTGGGGTATTTTCTTGATTATTTGCTTCGAGAATGATGGGATTATTTTCTTTGTATTCATGTGGATATGCTAGAATATATGGACAATTAAATTCTTTACTATCATCTGGTAGTATAAAAAAAATTGTATGTGTATTATTTCTACCAATACATTCCATTGTTTTCACCTACTTTATAATTTGCTCTTTCTTTTATTATAGCATTAAAAAACTAAGAAATTAATCTTAGTTTAATCATTTAATATTTCAATTGTTTGAACATAATTAATATTTACAAAACCACAGTCTAGTTCAATAAAATTATTATCTATATCTATTACTATTCCATCATAATATTTTGTAATATTTGCTAGATTCATTTTTGATGCTGTTACAAAGGCAACAGCCACCCTAATTTTTTTTCCAATCAATTTTTCTTTCATAATTACTCCTTATTTTTATCTTCTACAATTTGCATATTATTTGGATCATATTTTACATTTATTAAATCATACCATTCCCAAACTTTTCTTACTTTACCTAAATCATATTGATAGTCTGCATCTAATGTTTTACTGTAATAGTTACTTATTCCCATAAGACCACATACTATATTTTGGTTTGGTACTCCTCCATGCATTAGTTGTTCTTCTTTTGTTCTTATCATATATGATACTGATGGATAATATAAATTAATTCCATGAGTAAATAGTCTAGCTGAATATATATATTGATGTTCTTCATATGTTAAAATTGGGTCTACTGGAACATTTTTTAGAACTTGAGACTTACAGAAAATGAATCCATCAGATATAAATGGTGTTTGATATGGAACTACTCGTTTTGATAAATCTACTTTTTCGTTATATTGTAAGCTTGCTAAATTATTATAGAAAGCAGAGAATTCTTTAATTACGTTGTTATAGTTATAAAAATTGTCTATGTCTGTTTCTGGTGATGCTAACCATACCCAACTAGTTAATGCTGAGTTATCTCCACATAGCTTAATATTTTGACAATAATATTTATCCCATCCTTCAATAAATCTTACACTTGAATCTATTAAGGCTATATAGCAGTCTCCAATATATTCTGTTAGTTTAGATAAGGCTTTTGTATATTGTTCGTTATCTTTTAAATATATTATTTTTTTAATATTGTTTTTCTTTAAATATGTATCACTTGCTGTTTTTTGATCATTGGTTGCAATTACAAATTTTATATTCTCTTTATTTGTAGATTTTTTTAAACAGCTTTCTACACAGGCTTTATAATCACCAAATAAATCTACCATTACAACTTCTATTTGTTCTTCTTTATTCATTTCGTTATATTCATCATGTTGTTTTTTCTGTAAATATGATAGTTTTTTATCTAATGATTTATTTTCAAACTCTCCTGTTTCTGCTTTCATGTATACTGTTTTTGTTTTAAATTCAATACCAGCAAATTCTTCATATTCTTTTAAGGTTCTTTCTGTTCCTAAAGAGAATTCACTTATATCTTCTCCATTATCTTCTAAACCTAGTAGTGCCATTAGGCGTTTGTTTTCTATTTTCATAGCATCTGTTACCGGTGGAAATTTTTGATTTTTTCTTTCATATTGGTGATATACATAACATTCTCCTGGGTTATATACATTCCATCCATGAGTAAATAATCTTATACTCATTGGCATTTCATCACCATAGAAGTACATTGCTTTGTCATGAAGTACTACTCGATGAGCATCACTAAATGTAAAGAAGTTTCCTCCTGCTATAAAGGCATTTCTTTTATATGCTTTTGGGTCATCGTTCTTTATTGGAATAGAGTTTGAACTTAGGAAGTAAGTACTTTTATCTCTAAATCCATTTGTATACATTACCCCACCATCTGCTGGATGATCATAGATTTCATCATCTAGTGGTTTTTTCATCATGTCTTCAGTACAGAATGGAGGATACACTGATAATATAGCTTTGTCATCTTTTAATGCTAGTAGCTGTTCTATTAATTTTGTATCCCAGTGTTTTACAAATCTCATGTGAGAATCAATTTGAAAAATGAACTTCTCATCTGCAATTAGTTGTTGACATAAATATCTTGCATAGACACTACCTCTAGCTTCACTTTCTTTTAGACATTTTATCTTACAGTTTTTTACTTTTTTTAATTCATTATAATCTTCTAAATTATCACTTTGATAACATATTGCAAAATGAACTCGTTCTGGATAGTCTGCTTGAATAATTGCACTATGAACCGTATTAACTACTTCTGGATCACAGTATGCGGCTATTTCAACAAGAATTGTATCATTTTTATTTTCCATATATACTGCCTGCCTTCTCTATTGTTTCTATTATTAGTTATATTATATCTTTTTTTAGAAAAAAAGAAAACCCTTCAAATAGAAGGGCTTTATTTAAATATTAAGTTATGATTTATTCATCATCTTCGCTTCAATTGCTTTTTGTTGGGATATAAGGAATTATTCTATTAGCAAATTCACGGAAGTTTTGAGATTGTACTATAACTTTACCTGGACCTACTAATTTTGTATGGAATAGTCCTTCTCCACCAAATAATATGTTTCCTAATCCATGAACCATTTCTACTTCATAAGCTACTGTTGGTGAGAACGCTACTACGTTTCCTGTATCAACTTTTAATACTTCTCCTGGTTTTAAGATAAATTCCATAGCATCTCCATCTACTTCAATAAATAATTTTCCGGAACCTTGAGCATGTTGAAGGATAAATCCTTCTCCACCAAATAATCCAGCACTAAATCTTTTTGTAAATGCTACTTTTGTGGTAACTGTTTGTTCAGCACATAAGAAAGCATTTTTTTGTAACATAATACCTTGTGGTAATGTTGCTAAATCAATTGGAATAATTGATCCTGGTACTGATGCAGCGAAAGCAATTTTTTGATTATCATTTGTTGCTGTATAGTTTGCCATAAAAATTGATTCACCAGTAAATGCTCTACCAATACTAGCTAGTACTCCTCCTCTAGCATTTGTTTGCATTTGGATATCATTTGATTGATATACCATTCCTCCTGATTGTGTATATAATGACTCGTTTCTATTTAAAGTAAATTCTACTACTGGAACTGTTTGTCCTTTAATTTGATATTCCATATTTACTCCTCCTATACTTTGGATTATACCATATGAAAAAATCAGATTTGTATTTTTATATTTATTTTTATTAAACTTTACTGTAAAAAATTAGTTATTATTAATTTTCTTTAATGATTTTCTTATAGCATTATATCTATATGTATTTTGTAGTTGTTCGTTATTTAGTTCATTAAATGCTACATTTGTACCTTCTAGGATAAACACAGAGTAAAAATATGGTTTTTTTAGTTCTCCTATTATTTCTTTAGCTATAGTACCTTTACTTTCTCCTACTTCTTGTTGATACTCACCATTTGGATACATTGTTGTTACACAGCATCTGTATTTAGCATTTCTATTTTTTTCACCATTAAGTTTTCTTAGTAATTTAACAACACATTGATGTTTAGGTAGTCCTGGATTGGCAAACAATTCGTCATCCGCATATCTTGCGGTATATATACCAGGTTCTCCATTTAATACATCAACAAATAATCCCGCATCATCTGTCATTATTGGATAGTCAATATTATGTTCTTTACAAAAAGATAAAATAGCCTGTGCTTTTATTAAAGAATTTTCTTCTATTGTTGAGCCATTTTCTTCTATCTCTCCTCTATCCCATTCAATATCTTCCATACTAAGAACTTCTATATTTAAGTTAAGTTCATTAATTATATTTTGTAGATCTTCTGTTTTTCTTTTGTTTGTTGTTCCAAAAATAAGTTTCATAATTTCCTCCCAATATTTTTTCTATAATTATTGTATCAAAAAAGTCCTTTAATTAGGACTTTTTTTATTTACCACAACATTGTTTATATTTTTTACCACTGCC
>JAGARQ010000039.1 GCA_017622175.1 Bacilli bacterium
AGTGAGGTACACCTGTTCCCATCCCGAACACAGAAGTTAAGCCACTCAACGCCGACAATAGTGTATGCGAAGATAGGAAGTTGCCAAGGATTTTTTTTGTATAAAAATAAGATAAACAGACAAAACTGTTTATTTTTTTTGTTATAATAATCTTGGTGATATTATGAAAAAAGAGCAATATGAAAAAATAATTAATACATTATTGAGAACTGGTGCAGACTTCGCAGAAGTATATTATGAAGAATCATCTTCGAAATCATATGAATATAATGATTCAAAAATAGACGGTATAAAATCAAATAATAAAAAAGGAATTGGATTTAGAATAATATACGATGGTGAATATTATTATTCATCTACAAATAATTTAAATTTTGATAATTTACTTAAAATGGCAGAAAAACTATCTCATAATGTTAGTGGTAACAAAAAAACAATATTTACAGGACTAAATGATATTGAAGATAAATGTGAAAAAGTAGAAATAGAGCATAATGCCTTTTCTATAAACAAAAAGAAGGAAATATTTTCTAAAATAGACAAGATAATTAGGGATGCATATCAAGAAATAACACAAGTTTATTTAAGATTTATTGAAAATGATAAATGGTTTATTGTTGCAAATTCAGAAGGTAAATTTATAAAAGGCAACGATATAAGAACACGTTATATATGCCATACATATGCTGAAAAGGATGATATTAAAGAAGATGAATATTACGCCATAGGAAGAAAAAAAGGTTACGAATTTTTAAATGATTTTGATATTGAGAAAGAAAGCCTAGAAGTAGCACGAAGTAATGTTGAAAAACTATCTGCCAAAGAATTTAAAGGTGGAGAAATGCCAGCCATTATTGGTTCAGGGTTTGGCGCAGTGATTTTCCACGAAGCATGTGGTCATGGGCTAGAAGCAACATCAGTAGCACCAAAACTTTCAATATTTACAGAATTAGAAAATAAAAGAGTAGGAACTAACAAAGTGACTTTAATTGACGATGGTACCTTAGCAGGTGAATGGGGAAGTAATATTATTGATGATGAAGGTGAATTGACTCAAAAGAATATATTAATAGAAAATGGTATTTTAACAAGTTTTCTAATTGATAAATATTCAAATATAAAAATGAATAAAACATCAAATGGTTGTGGCAGAAGAGAAAGTTATGAGTATGCTCCAACATCAAGAATGAGTAATACATATCTAGCTCCAGGAACTGATACATTGGAGGACATGATAAAAACCATAAAGCATGGTGTATATTGTAAAAAATTAAGTGGTGGACAAGTTAATACGACAACAGGAGACTTTAACTTTGGCGTAGATGCTGCATATGAAATTAAAGATGGAGAAATAGGAAGTCGTATAAAAGGTGTAACACTTATTGGAAATGGAAAAGATATATTAAATCAAGTTGAAATGGTAGGAAATGATTTAAGTCTTGGTGACGGATATTGTGGAAGTAAAAGTGGAATGGTACCAGTAACTTGTGGTCAGCCAACTATAAAAGTAAGTAAAATTTTAGTAGGAGGTAAAGAATAATGACATATCAAGAATTTATTAGCCTAGCAAAATTAAAAGGTATAACTAATATTCAAATTACCGAAGACAAAAAACAAGAAAATTCAATTTACTTGATTAATAATAAATTAGAAGATTATACAGATTGCGAAAAAACGGTATATACAATCAAAGCAGAAACTAATAGTAAAACGGAAACTACTAATACAGAATACTTAGATGAATCAATAATTGATTTGCTACTAGAAAAATTGCATAATACTGAAAGTAACTATGAAGATGAGTATTTAACAAATAAAAATAATAATGAGATATCAAAAGAAGTAAACGTTAATGTAACAGAAGAAACAAAAATATTAAAAGAAATATACAATGAAAAAGAAAAATATCTACTAACAAAAAGTCTAGAAATGGCGTATAGTGATACATATACAAAAACAAGAATAATAAACAGTAACAATGTAGATATAGCAACAGATTCACATTGCTTTGAATTATATATAGAAGCAAGTGCAGAAAAAGATGAAACAATTGCAACATACAGTGAATCAATCTTAGTAACAGATAAAAATAAAATAGATTTTAAAAATATAGTAAATAATGTTCTAAAATTAGCATCATTAGCAACAACAAAAAAGAAACTAGAAACTAAAAAATATAATATAATTCTAAGTAATAAGGTTGCCTCTAGAATAATTGATCATCTACAAGATATGTTATCAGCTGAATTAATTCATCAAAAAAAATCATGTTTAGTAAATAAATTAAATGAAAAAATCTTCTCAGAAAAAATAAATATTTTAGAAGAACCAAGAAATAAAGATTATCCAGGATATATCGTTTTTGATAAAGAAGGAACGGATACCAAAAATAAAGAAATAATAACTAATGGAATTATAAAAACATATTTGTATGATATTAAAGAAGCAAAAATAGATAATGTAAAATCAACAGGAAACAAATATAATGGAATAGCTGGAAGAAATATGTATCTCAAACCAGGAAATAAAAGTTTGTCAGAATTATTCAAAGAAATTGATAATGGAATCTATATAACACACTATATGGGATCAATGGGTTCCTCAATTAATGAATCAACAGGAAATATTTCTATGCAAGTATTTGGATATATTATTGAAAATGGAGAAATCATTTGTGGATTTGAACCTGCAGTTTTAACAAGTTCAATATTTGAATTATTTACAAATGTAGAAGAAATTGGAAATGACTTACAATTTATTATGAAGTCATCAGCATCTCCATCAATATATATAAAAGATATCTCAATATCGGGAGAATAACCAAAGTTGACATCAAGTTTAAACAGAAGAGTTGTCTAACTGAATAATTTTGATTATAATAATTTATAGGTGATAGAAATGGAATATAAAATTACAACATACTCTGAAGAAGAGACAATAGAATTAGCACAAAACATCGAATCAGAAAAATTCCCAAATATGGTAATTTGCCTAAGAGGAGATTTAGGAAGTGGAAAAACAGTTTTCACTAAAGGCTTTGCTCAAGCAATGGAAATTGATGAAGAAGTAACATCTCCAACATTTAATATTATTAAAGAATATTTATCAGGAGATATGCCACTATTTCATATGGATGTTTATCGTTTAGATGGACAAGTAGATGAACTAGGAATTGAAGAATATTTCACTAAAAAAGGTGTGACAATTATAGAGTGGGCAGACATGATTCCTGATTATCTTCCAGAAAAGAGATTAGATATTAAAATAAGAAATTCAGAAGATGATGAAAATAAACGTACAATTACAATTACTCCATATGGTAGAAAATATGAAGAAATTTGTGAGGCAGTACTATGAGAATTTTATACATAGATACATCATCTAGTTTTCTTTATGCAGGAATAGCAGAAGATAACAATCTTTTAGCAGAAGTAAAAAAAGAATTTGGAACTAGTCTTTCAGAAGAGGCTCTACCTGAAATAGTTGGACTATTTACAAAGACAAATTTACAAGCAAAAGATATTGATAAAATAATTGTCGTTAACGGTCCAGGATCATTTACAGGAATAAGAATTGGAATTACAATTGCTAAAGTATATGCATGGAGCTTAAATATTCCAATAACAACAATTACTTCATTAGAAGCAATGATGTTATCAAGTGAAACAAATAAAGTAAAAGTTCCAATGATTGACGCAAGAAGAAGATATGTTTTTAGCGCAATTTATGATGAAAATAACAATGTAATTCTAAAACCTCAACATATAAAGATGGATGATTTAAATAAAGAATTAGAGAAATTATCTGATTATACAATAATTACAAAAGATGAACTTGAAGAATATGAAAATAAAGAAAATTATTCTCCAAATATTATCAAAATTATTGAATATTTTAAAGATAAAGAACCAATAAATCCACATGGAGTAAATCCAGATTATTTAAAACTAACAGAAGCTGAAGAAAGTAAGTTAAACTAATGATAATCGAACTAACAGAAAAAAATATTAACGAACTTGAAAATACGTTTATTAATGTTGAAGAGATAAAAAATGAATTAAAAAATAATCCATTTGCTAAAATTTTACTTTATAAAGAAGAAGGTAAAATAATTGGTTATTTATATTATAGTGATATATATGATAGGGCAGAAATTAACCAATTTGAAGTAGAACTTTCCCACAGAAACTGTGGAAAAGGTAAAATTTTACTTAATAAAATGTTAGAACTTGTGGATAAAAGTATTACATTAGAAGTAAAAAAAGACAATTTACCAGCAATTCACTTATATAAATCAGTAGGATTTGTGGAAAAAGCAATTCGAAAAGGATATTATCAAGGAATTGATGGAATTTTAATGGAAAAAGAAAAAAAATAAAAAAGACTCTTTTAGTAGAAAAAAAGAGTCTTTTATGTTAAAATAAGGAAGAAAACGAGAAGGTGTTGTATATGAAAGATATGTATATATTAGGTATAGAAAGTAGTTGCGATGAAACAAGTGCATCGATAGTAAAAAATGGTACAGAAGAAATTGCGACAGTTATATCATCACAAATAGATGTACATAAAGATTTTGGTGGAGTAGTACCAGAAATTGCAAGTCGTCATCATGTAAAAAATGTAACAATGGTATTAGAAGAATGTTTAGAAAAAGCAAATATGACTATGGATGATATAGATGCTGTAGCAATAACATATGGTCCAGGTTTAATTGGTTCATTACTAATTGGACTTGAAACTGCAAAAACATTAGCTTTTGTACATAATAAACCATTAATTCCAGTTCATCATATCGCAGGACACATATATGCAAATAGTCTAGTCAAAGAATTACAATTTCCATTATTAGCAATTGTAGTAAGTGGTGGACATACTGAAATAATTGAAATGCCTAAACACTATAGTTTTAATAAATTAGGTGGAACATTAGATGATGCTATTGGAGAATGTTACGATAAAGTAGCAAGAGTTGTAGGATTAGAATATCCAGGTGGACCTAAAATAGATAAACTAGCAGCAGTCGGAAATCCAACTGCATATAAACTACCAGTTCCATTAAAAGATGACTCATATAACTTCTCATTTAGTGGACTTAAAAGTGCAGTAATTAACTTAGCGCATAATGAAGAACAAAGAGGAAATAAACTAAATGAAGCAGATTTAGCTGCATCATTCCAAAAAGTAGCAATAGAGTCAATAACAACAAAAGTAAGAAAAGCAATTGTTGATAAAGGAATAAAAACAGTTATAGTTGCCGGAGGAGTAGCAGCAAATCAAGGACTAAGACAAGAAATGGCTAAAGTTGCAGAAGACTTAAATGTAGATTTATCAATACCTCCAATGAAGTATTGTACAGATAATGCAACAATGATTGCCGCTGCAGGATATTATGCTTACTTAGATGGTAGAAGAGCAGACCTAACATTAAATTCAAAATCACAAGACAAACTAGTATAAAAGCACGAAAAGTGCTTTTATTTTTTTGTAAAAAGATATATTGTATATATTAAAATTATGATATAATTAAGTAAAATAGGGAGGCTAGAATATGACAAATAGAATAGTTTTAAATGAAACATCTTATTTCGGACGTGGCGCAAGAGAAAAAGTTGCTGAAGAAATAAAAAACAGAGGATATGAAAAAGTCCTAGTAGTTACAGATCGTGCACTAATTGACGCACAAGTTGCTGAAATGGTAACTGAAGTATTAGACAAAGCAGAAATTACATATTTTGTATTTGATGGAGTAAAACCAAATCCAACTGTACAAAATGTGCATGATGGTCTAACAATGGCAAAAATTAACAATGTTGATGTTGTTGTAGCCATTGGTGGAGGAAGTGTTATTGATACTGCTAAAGCAATTGCAGTTATTATGACTAACCCAGAATTTACAGACGTAGTTAGTTTAGATGGAGTTGCAGATACTAAAAATAAATGTTTACCAATTATTGCACTTCCAACAACAGCAGGAACAGCTGCTGAAGTTACAATTAACTATGTAATCACAGATGAAAAGAGAACAAAGAAAATGGTATGTGTTGATCCACATGATATTCCAGAAATTGCTATTATTGATCCAGATTTAATGCAAAAGATGCCACAAGGATTAGCAGCATCAACTGGTATGGATGCCTTAACTCATGCTATGGAAGGATATATTACCAAAGCAGGATGGTTAATTCCTGATATGTTCCACATTAATGCAATGTCATTAATTTATAAGAACTTAGAAAAAGCTGCTAATGAAAAAGATGAAGAAGCAGTTGAAAAAATGGGATATGCACAATATATCGCTGGTATGGGATTCTCAAATGTAGGATTAGGAATCGTACACTCAATGGCTCACTCACTAGGTGCATATTTTGATACACCGCACGGAGTAGCTAATGCTCTATTATTACCACATGTATTAAAATTCAATGGAGTAGTTTGTCCAGATTTATATAGAAACATGGGAGCTTCATTTGGTTTAGATATGTCAAATACAACAGACGAAGAAGCAGTTGATAAAGTAGTAGAAGCAGTTAGAGAATTATCAATTAAACTTGGAATTCCACAAACTTTAAGAGAAATCGGTGTTCCAGAAGAAATGATTCCAACACTTGCAAAACAAGCAATCAACGATGCATGTACTCCAGGTAACCCAAGAAGTGTTACTGTTGAAGATATTATTGATATTTACAATGCAGCATTTTAATTAAGAGAAGAGGTGTAACATGTTAAAATCTAATGTAGGCTATAGTATTAATCCAGATAGCTTTACTGCAGGAATTGAAACAGCAAAACTTACTTCTAAAAATTTAAATAATATAAAACTAGGATTACTTTTTACTTCAGTAAAAAATGATATAAAAGAAGTAATTAAAGGAATTAGAAAAGAAACAGATATTCCAATCATAGGATGCACTAGTAGTGGAGGTATTATTGTTCAAGAAGGAATCATTGAATCAAAGAATGGTTTTGCAGGAATGATGATGCTATCAGATGAAAATCTAAAAGTTGGAGTTGCTTGTCATGAAGCAGGAAAAGATGCTAGAGCAATCGGAAGAAAAGTAGCCATTCAAGCAGTACAAAATGCAGGTTCTACAAGAGCACCAGCTTATTTCTATATGGTTGCTAGTCCTAGACAAGAAGAAGACTATCTTATGGGAATTCAAGATGTAATTGGAAGAGTACCAATGTTTGGAGGAAGTGCAGCTGACGATACAGTAGAAGGAAAATGGAAAATTATTTGTAACGAAAAAACTTTTACTGATGGAGTAGCAGTAGCATTCTTCTATACAGATACAGAAATAACTACGGCTTACCAAAGTGCATATAGAGAAACAGATAATATAGGGTTAATCACAGAAGTAAAAGATAATCGTACCCTAGTTTCTATAGATGGAATATCAGCTCTAAAAAAATATGCTAACTGGATAAATGAAAGTCCACAAGATCTTCGTGGACAAAACTTACTAAAAGCATCAATCACAAAACCACTAGGTGTAAAAGATCCATTAGGTAATTTAACAGTTGTACGTCATCCAATGTTTGGTAATGACATGGGTACTAGAACTGTTACTGATGATACAATTACTCTAGGAAATAAAGTAGTAGAAAAAACAGCAATTATCCAATTAGAAGCAACAGTAGATGAATTAATAAATGCAACAGGAGAAACAACAAGACAAGCAAAAGAACAACTATATACAGAACCAGCAGCATATCTTCTAATCCATTGTGGAGGAAGAAAATTAGCTATAGGTGATAGATTAGAAGAAGTACATAAACAAATAAAAAGTATCACAAAAAACGTTCCGTTCATTACAGTATTCACATTTGGTGAATATGGTTATAGCGAACACTCTGCCAATATCTGTGGTGGTCTAATGCTTTCATTTACTGCATTCGGAAAAAATTAAAAGGAGGAAACTCCTTTTTTTATTTACATATAATTGTGTTATAATTAAAGAAGGTGATAATATGAAAAAGATTGGTTACTATATTTTAAACATAATTGGCTTTACACTTTTCTTTGCATCATATTGGGCATTAGACACATATGGTAATTTTAGTGGTGATGAACTATTTTTCCATTTCCTAGTACCACTTGGAGGAATAAACCTGCAAAGCTTAGCCAATCTATTAACACATGTATTTATTCCCGGAATTATAACAGGAACAGTTACATCAATCTTAATAATAAAATTTATAGAAGAAAAAAGACTAATTATTAATATAATATTATTCTTAATAATTACGATATTTGCATTTAATAATATTCATATTTTCACATATTTAAGTAATCAAATATCATCATCTACATATATTGAAGAAACATATGTAGAACCAAAAAAAGTAAAAATAACTTTTCCAAAAGAAAAGCAAAATTTAATATATATATTTTTAGAATCTATGGAAAATACATATTCATCAATTGAAAATGGTGGTGTAAAAAAACAAAATCTAATTCCACAGTTAACAAAAATAGCTCAAGAGAATACATCTTTTTCTAATACAGAAAAACTAGGCGGAGCCTTATCAATAAATGGGACTGCGTGGACAGCAGCAGCAATGGTAGGGCAAACAAGTGGCCTTCCTCTAAAGATTAACACAAGCAGTAATGGAATAATTAATTTACATAATTTCTTTCCAAATAGTAAAACATTAGGAGATATTTTAGAAGAAAATGGCTATAAAAATTATCTTCTACTTGGCTCAGATTCATCATATGGATGTCGAAAAAACTATTTTGAACAACATGGAAATTACCAAATATATGATTTAAACACAGCTATTAAAAATAAAGAAATGACAGAAGAAGATATAGTTTGGTGGGGATTTGATGACGAAGACCTATACCAAAAAGCAAAAAAACAATTAACAGAAATCTCTAAAAATAGTGAACCATTTAACTATACAATTTTAACAGTAGATACTCATTTTGAAGATGGTTATTTAGATGAAACATGCAAAGAAAAATTCACAGATCAATATTCTAACGTAATTTATTGTGCAGATAATAAAATTGGAAACTTTATAGATTGGGTAAAAGAACAAGACTTTTATGAAAACACAACCATCGTATTAGTAGGTGACCATTTAAGTATGGATACAGATTATTTTAAAGACTCTGATTATACTAGAACAACCTACAATGCAATATTAAATTCTAAAACAAAAACTACTAAAACAACAAATAGACAGTTTACATCATTGGACATGTTTCCAACAACACTTGCAGCATTAGGAGCAGAAATTGAAGGAGAAAGACTTGCCTTAGGTACAAATCTTTATTCCAATAAAAAAACAATTATAGAAGAAAAAGGCTATAGTTATGTCTTTAATGAGTTAAATATAAGATCATCATTTTATAATAATAAATTCTTAGCTTATAAATAGGAGGATATATGGAAATAATTGCAATAATAGGATTAATACTTTTTATAACTATCTTATCATTACTAAGTAATATAGGAACTAAAAAGAAGTATTCAAATATTAATAGAAACCAAACGATAACACAAGAATCATATCAAAGATATGCAAAATTTTATGAACATGCAATCCCAGCAGACATCTTATTTGAAAAGAAAATGAACATTATTTATCAAGCAATTGTTAATGAGAAAAAAAGAGATATTAAAAAGATCGCTGCTAAAGCAAATTGTTCATATGATGAATGTATTTTAAAAATAAGATATTTAAAAAATAAAAGACAAATAGGTGACCTACATATTGACCATATTAATGGAAAGTTATTACCATGTACCGAAGAAGAAAGCAAACTGCTTACTAAATATAAACCATTTTTATATTATAATCACTTAACAATTTCAGAAATGGCCTCACGTCTACCAGGCGCATCAATCGCCAATTTAGAAAAATATAAAGAACAAGTTTTTAATGAATTAAAAATGCTTTATGATAAAGACTTAATTAATGGAGTTAAATTAAATGAAGTTGATAAAGAAATCTTATACTATACAGTTGAAAAAAGAAAAAAAGAGAAAGACTTTATTTCAATGAGATGCGGGAATTGTGGAGCAATTAATGACGTTAATAGAGGTGGAAAAACAAGATGTGAATATTGCAATACAATTATGGAAGATAACACAATAGAATAGGGGGATAATATGGAATATATTGTAGACTTTAATCCATATGAAGAAAAAAATATAGATAATAATTATTATGCTGATATAGAAAAAAGAGTGTCTCTAAGAAAAAGTATAACTCAAAATGAAGCAGAAAATTATTTGAGAAGATTATGCTATGAGGTAAGAAAAAGTATCAATCCCAATATGGATAATTATGATTATAAATGTGATTTAGCTCAAAGCATATTTGGACATTATTTTAATAAAATTGGCTGTAAGTATTCGCCTTGCGCCACACATATGGCTATTACAAATGGTGTAGATGGTCATAGTTTTACAGTAGTATTATTAAATGTAGAGGGTGAAGAAAAACCGTTTTTATTAGATCCAACATTTATACAATTTTTCCATCAAGAAAAATGTCAGAAGTCAGCTTATTTTGTTTCACCAATATTACCTAATCAATGTTTACTAACACCAGATGCAGGTTATTTTATAAAAGAAGAAGATATGGATGCGGCTAACTTTTTACTTAGATATGGATATATCGAGTTAACTGAAGAATATGCGAGAATGTATGGAGATAGTTTCCTAAATACAAAAGCAGGAGCCGATCCTAATAATTTTAAGTTTCAATCAATTCCTGGAAAAATATACATAAATGCATTTTTGGCTGGTAAAGAAAAACTATCAAAACCAGAAATCGAATTAATGCATAATGGTCAAACTATAGTGCCTTTTCAAGAAAGAGCATATAGATCATTAAAAGTTGGATAGTATCTAACAAAATGATAAAAACACTTGTTTTTTAACAAATATATGTTATTATATCAACAAGGAGGGAACTTTATGAAAGAAAAAGAACTAATTGAAAGAATTTTTGAACGTTCAGAAAATCCGGTTAAATCGGTTGAAGATTTAGGTAATTTATGCCCATTTTTATTTGCAACACCTGAGTTAAGAGAAGGATTCAATGGAGCATTAAGAAAACATGGATATGAGATAAATGAAAATTACTTTAAAGAAAGTGAGCAAATAACTATGATGGCTCATCCATCATGTGGATCATCTAACGATGACTATGGCTATGGCGGAGGACATCCTGCTTGCGGAACAAGTAGAGGATGGGGCTATGGTGGAGGACATCCAGCATGCGGCTCATCAAATAACAGAGGAATTGGAAGCGGACACCCAGCTTGTGGACGTTCATTCTCAAGTAAAAAAACATATTCTAAAATGATTTTACCAATTAATAGAGAAGTAGGAAATCAAAGTGGAATTAGAAATTAATGGAAAGAAATATAATATAAAAGAATATGCATGTTCACCATGTAGAGAATTTCCATTTTATATCAATATTACAAATATATGTAATGCAAAATGTAAATTTTGCTCAAATGAATGCAATAAAAACTTTGGTAAGTTAAATTTAGAAGAATTGGAAAATATTATTAATATTGTTCACGATAAAATAAGTAGATTCTCAATAAGTGGAGGAGAAACATTATTAAATTGTGAAAACCTAGAAAATCTATTAATTCTTTTAAAGAAATACAATCCAAGAATAACACTAAATACAAATGGTATATTATTAGAAAAAACACTTCCAATGTTAAATAACTATCCAATTGAGTCTATTCAATTAAGTAGACATCACTATTTAGATGAAAAAAATAATGAAGTGTTTCAAACAGAAACAATTTCTCTAAATACCATAAAGAAATTAAAAAGTAAGGCAGACTTAAGAATAAATTGTTTATTAATTAAAGATTATATAGATAGTAAAGAAGAAGTTATAAAATTCTTAGAAAGCCTAAATGATACACCAATTAATCAAGTTGGATTTATTTCAATGATGCAAGTAAACGATTATACAAAAGACAATTTTGTAAATTATAAAGACATAGTAAACAAGTTTGATGATGAATTTATGCTAACAAAGAAAATGGCAGACCAAGATCGCTGTACTTGTGACAACTATGTATATATTACAACAACCGGCAAACCAATTTTTGTCTATTTCAGATATACAAAAAAATATCAAGAAGGTGGAAGAAGTTTGTTCTACGACAGCGCTGGTTTAAAAGAAGGATATTAAGATGCTTAGGCATCTTTTTCTTTTTTAGAAAATTAAAACACAAACAAATATTTGACAAATTTACACAAATATGCTATAATTAGCTTGCATTGATGAGGAAAAGTACCTTTAATGCTTATAACAGTGAGTCGGGTATAGTGTGAACCGATTATAAGATTATTGAGAAAGAACACCTCGGAGCAAACTACCGAAAAGAGAAATCTTAGTAGACTAGTTCGGCTGGCAATCCGTTACCATGTTGCTAGGTTTGTTAGAACTGAAAAAGAGATTACTGAATAACAAACCATTTATTATTATAATAAATGGTTTTTAAGTAATAAATTAAGGTGGCACCGCGGATACCCGTATTCGTCCTTATTTGTAGGATGATACGGGTATTTTTATTTATATAAATATAAGGAGGTGACACCAATGCGTAAACCAGAATATTTCAAAAAAGAAGAATTAGAAAAACATAAGTTAAGTGAATACTTAGAATATCAAGATAGTGATTTTAAATATCTACTATGCGATAAAGGAAAAAGAATCCCAAGAACAAAATATATTATTGAAGTACTTGGAGATGTAGAAATGGATAAAGAAACATATAAGTTATTCATAGGACAATTCCAAAGTTTTGGTGGTAGATATGATGTAAGAACAAAACCAGAAACTATAAAAGGTATATATGAAATTTCAAAAAAATATCCATTTCTATCAACAGATGCCTTAGAGGAAATTTGGTTTGTATACATTAGAGACCAATTTGAAGAATATGCATTAGATGAAATGTTAGAAAAGTATTTTGAATTACATGGAAGAACAGATGATGCATTTGGCGCATATCTTGATTTCGTAGATAGAAAAGCTAAAGAATACGATGCTAGATTTGAAGAAGATGCTGAAACACTTGATAAGTATATATCAGAATATGGTTTAGATTTTATTAAGCACTTAAAATATATTGTAAAATCACAACATATTCCAGCAAGTGATATTGAAAAATCTCTTCCAGAAAAAGAACTAGTAGATAAGGACAGACAACAACTAATAGATATCTCAACACAAACAAGAATATTTATGGGAGCTTGTCATCCAATTAGTTATCAAATGATTGAAAGTTTAGCAACTAAAGAAGGCTTAGATTACTATCCAGATCAACCAGCGTATTTAATTAACGGAACAAGAACAATTGCTACAACATTTACAAAGCAAGAGTTCTTAGATAGTATTCAAAGAAGACTTACTGGTGGAGATACACCAAAACAATTAAAAAAACAATAAGGAAGTGATGATTATGTCAGAAGACAATAATAACAACAACGCTTCATAAAATAGATATTAAATTTCATTTTAAATCTATTTTATGAATACAAATAAAATAGATATTCCTACAAATATCTTAGTTTATTTATCAAACAAAATAAAATCAAAAACAATTAAATTAAGAAAGAAGGAAAATAAAATGAAAAAAGAATTAACATATTTTGAAACAATCACAATGATTGCAGAAACAAAAAAATATTTTGAAAGCCAATTAGAAACTAGATTAAGTTTAACAAAAGTACCATCTCCATTATTCGTTAAAACATCATCAGGGTTACAAGACGGATTAACTGGAGTAGAAAAAGCCGTAGGATTTACAAAAGGAAAAGAAAGATTTGAAATTGTTCACTCTTTAGCTAAATGGAAAAGGGAAGCTTTAGGAAAATATTCTTTCCCAGTACACACAGGTTTATATACAGATATGAAAGCTATCAGAAAACATGAAACAGTCGACGCTGTACACTCTCTATTTGTAGAACAATGGGACTGGGAAAAAGTAATTACTAAAGAAGATAGAACAGTAGACTATTTAAAAGAAACTGTTAAGTCAATTTACAAAGCCATTAGACAGACATCAGTTTACTTAAAAAGTAAATATAGATTCTTAACTTTAGATTTACCAAAAACAATCTTCTTTATAACATCACAAGAATTAGAAGATATGTATCCAGATAAAACATCAAAAGAAAGAGAAGACTTAATAACAAAAGAAAAGAAAGCGGTATTTATTATTGGTATTGGTGATAAATTAAAATCAGGTGTTGAACATGATTTAAGAAGTCCAGACTACGATGACTGGTCACTAGACGGAGACTTACTTATTTATGATAAAACAATAGATAAAGCTATTGAACTTTCATCAATGGGAATAAGAGTAGATGAAAAATCATTAGTAAAACAATTAGAAAAAGCTGATGCTTTAGATAGATTAGAATTACCATATCATAAAAAAATAGTTGAAAAAGAATTGCCTTACACAATAGGTGGAGGAATTGGACAATCAAGAATCTTAATGCTTTTACTTGAAAAATCACATATTGCTGAAGTACAAGCATCTAGTTGGGAACAAAAAACATTAGAAGAATTAAAAGACTTAAAATTATTATAAAATAAGACAAAGCTCACACACAAAAAGAGACTACTCACAAGTCTCTTTTTTTATTTAATTTATCTATAATGATATAAAGAATATAAGAAATAAATCCAAGAACAAATACCCCCATAATTACTAAGTCAATATTAAATACCTGAGAACCATACATAATAAGGTAGCCTATACCTTTTTTGGAAACTAATAATTCTCCCATAATAACACCAATTAAGTTCATAGAAATATTAATCTTTGATGTATTTATAATATTATTATAATTACTAGGTAAAATAACTTTCCAAAATATTTGCCACTTACTTGCATTAAAACTTTTCATTAATAAAATATAATTTTTATCAGTATTTGAAAAACTGTTATAAATATTTATTATTGTAATAAATACACTAATTAAAAGTGCCATAAAAATAATAGAATTTATACTAGCTCCAACCCAAATAATAATTAATGGACCAAGTGCAACTTTAGGAAGAGAATTTAAAATTGTTAAATACGGATCTATTATTTTTGCAACCAACTTATTCCACCAAAGAATAGTAGCAATAACTAATCCAAGTAAACTTCCTAAGAAAATACTAATAAATAATTCATATAAAGTAATACCAATGTGTTGAAAAATACTTCCAGAGTAACATAAATCAATAAATACTTTTAAAATTCTACTGGGTGATGAAAATAAAAATGTATTAATTAAATTGAATCTTGATAAAATTTCCCACATAATAAGAAAAACAAAAACAATTAATAATCTGAAACAACTAACAATAATTTTTTCTTTTCTTTGTTTTTTTAAATAGTCTTTTCTGGCATCAGTCATTTTCATTTAAATCCTCCCATATTTTTTCGTAATAATCAGAAAAGTTTTTTGAACTTCTATTCTTAATAGGAGAAATATTTTTATCTAAATTAATATTGTATATTTGTTTTATACTTCCAGGTCTGTTAGTTAGTAAAATAATACGATCAGACATACTTATAGCTTCAGCTAAATCATGAGTAACCATAATAGCAGTTTTACTTTCTTTTTTAATTATATTATAAATATCTTCACCAATAGCAAGTCTAGATTGTGCATCAAGTGCCGACATAGGTTCATCTAAAAGTAAGATATCTGGTTTTAATGCAAGTGTTCTAATTAAAGCAACTCTA
>JAGARQ010000040.1 GCA_017622175.1 Bacilli bacterium
AAAACATATAAAGATGAAGTTTAGTAAATAGATATATGAAAAACATATATCTTTTTATTTTTTTTATTTTGTGTTAAAATACTACGACATGGAGGTGATACTATGACTGATATTATAAGTGAACTAGATAGAAGACCTTTTGTTTATAGAGAGGTTTTAGGTATTCCTAAGAAAGTTAACTTTGGATTAGAATTAGAACTTGATAAGATTGATCCTGATGAGGTTTATAAATTAGTTAGAAAAGAATTTGGTTCTAGTTGGATTGTTAAAGAAGATAAGAGTTTAACTAAGGGAGAGAATGCAGAAATAGTATCACCAGTACTTCATAATACAAAAGATACTTGGGTTTTACTTAAGAAGATGGGTGAATTATTAGAAAGACTTAATCCTAATTATGATAAATGTAGTTTTCAAGTAAATTTTGATGGGAGTATTTTACCAAGAGTAGAAGATAAAGTTAGGTTTTTAAAGTTATATGCAATGTATGAAGATATTGTTTATAGATTATCTCAAGGTGATAGAGGAAGTTATAGAGATTCTATGGAAGAATATGCTGCGCCTATAATACTTTATTTAAAGGGTGGATTATCTATTAGTAATGAGGCTTCTATTAATTTACTTAGTAATCAAAAAAGATATGGAATTGCTTTTAAGGATAAAGATTCCAAAGATTTAATTGAGTTTAGAAGTCCTAATATGTCTAGTAATCCCATAGAATGGCAGAATTATATAAATGTATTTTATTATATGTTGATGGCTGCTTCTAAGCCTAAGTATGATAAAAGTGAAGTAGATAGATATGTTGATCATTATTATAAGTGCTATATACTTGAGGATTATGAAAGAGAAAAGAGAGAGAAAGCTATCCAGTTTGCGAAAGTTATATTACCAGGTAATACTGATAAAAGTAATTTCTTTCATCAGTATATGGGAAATGTAAAGTAGACAAAGTTATTGACAGTTTCTTGATATGAAACTGTTTTTTGTTGGTATACTATATTTAGTTAATTATACGGAGGGCTTATTATGAGCAATGTTAAAGATTTAAGAGATAATTTAGTAGATAAAGTTTTAGAGTTAGGTGTAAGTGGAGATTTTTTAGCACATCCAGCTTTTATACCAGCATTATCAGAAGTTGGTAGTTTAATTGGACAAATGAATATTAGTGAACCAGATAAGGTTTATGTTAGTGAGGATAAGGGAGTTATTTCTTTTGAATATTCAACAAAAACTGGGGATAAATATAGTTTTGAATTAAGAGCTAGTGAAGATAGTGTTAGTTGTGTTAGAGTAGAAGAACCTCATTCTTTTGTTGGTAATTCTGGAAATGTTGTTAGACAAAAACATGCAATTGAAATAGTTTCTAAATTAGATGATCATGGAGAAGTAACTATTACTAGAAATATTGGTTCTGTTGATAATATTGATTGTGATAATAAACATTATAATTTATCATCATCTGTTGAAAGACGTGTTTATAATAGAGATGGTGTAATGCATGAAAGAGAAAGTAAATATTATCCATCACGTAAAGGAGAAGGATATTTCCATAGAGTAGGTGCTAATGAGTTATTATCTTTTGCTAGATGGGTACCTCAATATGGAACATGGAATGATACATATGAATCAAGAACTTTATTAAGACGTGATAAACTTGATGTTGCAACTATTGTATATCATGATAAAGGTAGAGGACATGAATATTATGGAAAAGTTCCACTACATCAAGAACATGGTTTAAGAGATATGTATATTGCTAATGGATATAATCTTTATCCTGTACCAGATGTAGAGATTCATCCTTTAATGGAATCTGAAATAGAAGCAATGCTTGCAAGAGAAAGTGATGAAAGAGTTGCTAATGGATTAAGAAAGTATGCAGTAGGTAGAACTACTTATAGATATAGTTCTAATGGAGATGGACAAAATACTAATGCTCCAAGAGTAATGTAAATAATAGTAAAATAAGAAAAGCAATTTGTTTACAACAAGTTGCTTTTTTGTTATACTTATTTATAGTATAGGGAGGCTATAGTATGAGTAGTGTAGTTGAATTAAGAGAAAATATAGTTGATAAAGTTATTGAGTTAGGAGTTTGTTTAGATTTTTTAGAAAATCCAGCATTTATAACAGCTTTATCTGAAATAAATGGACTTATTGAAGAAATGAATATTGAAGATCCTTCGGTTGTATTAGTTGATAAGAGTAATGGATATCATTCATTTAGTTATATTAATCCAAATGGAGATAAGTATAAATTAGGTATTTCTTGTCCAGATGAAAGAACTATAAAATGTGTTAGAGAATTAGAAACTCGTTCATTTGAAGGTGGAGATGGTAATGTTGTTAGACATAAGAGTGTTATTGAACAACTTGCTAAATACGGAGACCATGGAGAAGTTATAATTATTACTAATACTGGATCAGTTGATAATATTTGTTGTGATAATCATCACTATAATATGAATAACTCTGTTGAAAGAAGAGTTTATACTAAACGTGGTGTTATGTATGAAAGAGAACATAAAGTATATGCTACTCGTAAGGGAGAAGGATACTTCCATAGAGTTGGGGCTAAAGAAATGTTATTATTAGCTAGACAAGCATTTGACTATGGTCCTTGGTCTGATACTTATAATAGAAGAACTTTATTAAGACGTGAAATGTTAGATACAGCTAGATTAGTATATGAAAACCGTGGTAATGAAAGTAATTATTATGGAGTAGTTCCTCTACATAAAGGAAATAGTTTAAAAGATTTAGTTATTGATAGTGAATATAATAAATATCCAATGAAAGATGTAGAAATTCCTGCTTTAACTGAAGGTGAAGTTGCTGAATTATTAGCAAGAGAAACTGATGAAAAGATTGCTGAAGGATTAGGATTCTTTGCTCAAGGAAGAACAAGTTATACTTATAGTTCAGTAGAAAATGAAGCATAGTTATTAAAGAACCTGAAGGGGTTCTTTTTTTGTGAAATTGACAGATTTAGAAAAGTATGATATAATTAGACTGCTTTTTTGAAAAAGGGAGTGGAAAGTATGTTAAGAAATCAAATTACGACAACTTATACAACTACAGTTAAGTCAATTAGTAATATTGATTGTTTTGGCGTACTTAAATAATTATAGTATCTTAAGAATATTTTTATTAAAGAAGTCTATTACAATCAAGTAATAGACTTTTTTATGTTATAATGTATTTATAAAAACTAAGATATAGGACATGATTATTAGAATTATATTTTATAGAGAGTTATCGTTTGGTGGAAGATAATAAATGTATCTAGTAGTTACTACCTATTAGTTGGACTCGAAAGAGATTCCCGGAGGAGACTTCGTTATTTAATTAAGTTAATAGAAGGATGGTACCGTGCATATGCACTCCTATGGGCCATTCTTTTTTTGTTATAAAGGAGGAGATTTAAATATGACCAAGAAAGAAAGTGAGACCAAGTACTCCCGTGATTAGAAAAAGCAAATAAATATTAAGAAATGAGGAAATAAAATGATAAATGAAAAAGGAAGTAAGTTATTACAAGAAGTAATAAGAAATAATTATAGTAATGTAGTTTTTGAAAGTATTGGATTTAAGGATGAAGAATTTTACTATGATTTTAAGTGTGATGAAGTAATTAGTGAAAATGATTTT
>JAGARQ010000041.1 GCA_017622175.1 Bacilli bacterium
ATTCCTCCAGTAAATAAATATCCAACAGTTATACCCATTTGTTTAAAAATAGATGCTGTCTTTTTAGCAGTATACTTTATAGCATTAACAAAACCAGTAGTTTTCTTTTGCTTCATTCCAATACCATAAACATAAGATGTTTCACCATCTTTTTCTACTTTTTTAGCTTTAAATTTATATGTTTCTTTATCTCCATTATCTTTTTCCACAACAAATGTGTTTTTTTCTTTTGGATTAGCAATTGCTAAATATAAAGAAATATCATCACTAGTCTTAATCTTATGACCATTAATTTCCTTTACAATATCTCCAGCTTCAATTCCAGCCTTTTGAGCAGGATAATTTTTTGTAACTTCAGTAATCATTGGAGACATTGAAGTTCCTCCCCAAATTAAAGCCATAAAGAATAAAATTAACACTGCTGAAATAAAGTTATTTCCAGCTCCAAAAAACATAATTAAAAATCTTTGCCAAACAGTTTTTGATTGTAATCTTTTGCTCTTTGGAACTTTTTTCAAATCATCATCTTCAACATCTTCTCCTGCCATTTGACAGAAACCACCAATTGGTATAGCACGTAAAGAATATTCAGTTTCTTTACCTTTTTTACTCCATAACTTAGGCCCCATACCAATAGAAAATTCATAAACATAAACTCCAGTCAATTTAGCAAAAGTAAAATGACCAAATTCATGTATAAATACAATTACTCCTAAAATAAGAATAAATAATAAAATATTTAAAATTACTGACAAGTAAATCCCTCCTTGTTTAAATAATACCTAACACTAAAATAAATGCTAATACAACAAATACTAAACTATCAAATCTGTCTAAAATACCACCATGTCCCGGAATTAAGTCAGAAAAATCTTTTTGACCATAATATCTTTTTATTGCAGAAAATGCTAAATCTCCAATTTGCCCTACTACAGTTAATGCTAAAGTAATTAATATTACAAATACTAATGGTACTGATGAATTAATAACTGTTGTATAAAAGGCTGTTGCTACAATAGTTCCCATTAAAGAACCACCAATAGCTCCTTCAATTGTTTTCTTTGGAGAAATTTCTGGCGCAAGCTTATGCTTTCCAATAAACATTCCAGTAAATAATGCAAATGAATCTGTAATAGTTGTTATCAACAATAAATATATGATATATGCTACATTAAAATTACGAATTACAGTTAATAAATTAAAACTTAATCCAATAAATACAACAGATCCCACTAAAAACAATGCATCATTTAAATTATATTTCTTACTATTATTTATAAATACCATTGGTACTAAAAATAAGAATATAATAGCAGATACTAATCGATAGTCTAAATCATATTGTAAATCTATAGATGAAGCGTTATTTACTATTAAAAACACTGTCATTAAATAAGCAAGTATTCTCATTACAACTGGAAATTTCTTTTTAACATTTCCACGAACCTTTAATAACTCATAAAGTCCTAAAACCCCAAGTACACTCATTAATATAACAAACGGAGTTCCACCAATAATTAAAAATGGAAGTAAAACCGCTATCAATATAACTGCACTAACAACTCTTTTAGTCATTTGTTAACCACCAAACCTTCTATTTCTTCTATTGAATTCTAAAATAGCTTTTTCAAATTCATCTTTATTAAAATCTGGGAAATAAACATCTGGGAAATAAAATTCTGCATAACTATTTTGATACATCATAAAATTACTTAATCTATATTCACCACTAGTTCTAATCATTAAATCAACAGGTGGTAAATCTTGATATAACTGAGTTTGTACAAATTCAGGAGTAATCTCATCTAATTCAATTTTTCCTTCTTTATACATCTCACATAGTTTCTTAGTCATATCACAAACTTCTTGTTGACCACTATATCCTAAACATACATTAAATGTACCTTTAGTATTATTCTTTGTTCTTTCTGTAATTTCATCCATTGCCTCAACTACATCTTTTCTTAAACGATTACGTCTTCCAGAAAAAACTATTCTTATATTTTCATTATGAATTTTTTCACATTCATTCTTAAACATATTAACAAATATATCCATTAAATAATTAACTTCTTCTTCACTTCTATTAAAGTTTTGTTCTGAAAAAGCATATACACTTAATACTTCAACCCCTCTATCAAAAATATAAGGAGTTAAATCTCTAATATTTTCAAATCCTTTTTGATGACCTTTTAAAGTAGGCATTCCTTTTTCTTTAGCCCATCTTCGATTTCCATCTAATACCATTGCTATATGTTTAGGCATTATTAGTTCTTTTTCATTATTCATTATATTACCTCTCGTTCATAACTATAAATTGCCACTCTACTAATACATTATATAACAATAGCATAAAAAAAGAAAGTCAAAAGACTTTCTAAAATTTATCAATGTCAATTTTTATATATTTATTATCTTTTAAGGCACTGCTAGCTTGTACTAAAGTTCTAATAGCATTAGCGCATTTTCCGTCTCTTCCGATAACTCTTCCCATGTCACTTTCTGCTACCATTACTTGAATAAGCATAACATTTTTTTCTTCAGTAGGAAATTCCTTAACACTTACAGCATCAACATCTTCTACTAAAGCTTTAACGATTTCTTCTGTTAATGTTACTAAATCCATAATTACTTATCCTTCTTTACTTTAGATTCAGCATACTTCTTCATGATTCCAGCCTTACTAAATAAGTTTTTAACTGTATCAGTTGGAAGCGCACCGTTGTTTAACCATTTTAAAGCAACTTCTTCATTAATTTTTACTTGTCCTTCACCAACTGGAGCATAAGTTCCAATAAGTTCTAAGTATTGTCCATCTCTTGGACGTCTTGAATCAGTAGCTACGATTCTATAAGTAGGTTTTTTCTTTGCACCCATTCTTGTTAATCTAATTTTAACTGCCATTAATATCCCTCCATTTCCTCGATTACTGATATATATTCTAGCAACAAAATCCTATATTGTCAACCTTTTTTTGATAACAGCAAAAATAACACTCAAAAGTGTTATTAAATACTATCAGTAAGATATTCTTCATTTACCTTATTTTCAATATTTTCTTCATTATTAGCATTACTTTCTTCTAATATTTCATCCCATGGATCTTCCTCATCATCAGCTTGTACTTTAACCTTAACATCACCTACAAGTTCAATACCAAGTTCTTTTTCAATAGAATAATTAATCTTATCACCATCAATTTCAACCTTAATACAATTTGGTTGTTTTAAACTTCTAACAATGATTTGTTCTTCTAAAGATTCATCCCTATCTCTCATTCTAACAATTTCACTATACTGATTTGTCTCTTTTACAACCTCAGTTTTTGTATCATTATCATACGAATACCAAATATTAACATCAAAACTACCATTTATTCTTATCTCTTCATTGTTTTTAACACCATTAAAATTATGATTTATAACCCATACTCCTAATATAGTCGAAGGTTTATTATTAACTACTACTTCATGGTTTGATGTAAATAATTTTTTTCCCTTAGCAATAACTGCTTTCGTAACAATCTCTTTATAATTAGCCATATTCGTCCTCCCTACTTTAATCTATGCAATAAACAAAATAAAAGTACAAAAAAATAAAGTATTTCTACTTTACTCTTTCTAAAAACTTTCTAATCTGTTCATCAGTTATTTTAATAATATTCTTTTTTGAAATAAACACCTTATTCCATTCTAAAACTAAATCTAATCTTTCAGAAAAATTATATACAGGTACCCATCCAGTTTCTTTCTTTACTAAATCTATACAAATATATTTTTCTAAAGTTTTATTTTTATCAAATATCTTTTTATTCCACGAAATAACATTATCATTTTTTAAACAAAATAATTCCGCAACATCACCCATATAAACATAATCATCTTCATATGGGCCAAAATTATATGCATCTTTACTTACTTTTTCCATATATTGTCCATAAGCAACACTTAAATAACCATATAAAGCTTCTAAAACATGAACAAAAGGTCTTCTATTTTCTGGTGTATTAATATTAATATTTCTACCATTATTAAGAGCATTTAAACACTCTGGAATAATCCTACTATAATTAACATCTCCACCACCAATAACATTAACACATCGTGTTGAAGAATAAAATTTTCTATTATATTTTTTCTTATATTCAATTAATAATCTTTCAGCAGCAGACTTACTCTTTGAATAAACATTATATCCACCAATTAAATCAGTTTCATAATAAACTTTTTTATTTTTACAAAAATACACAGTATCAGTAGATACATTTACAAAAGACTTAACATAATCAAGATTACAAATTATATCTAATAAGTTCTTAATTCCATTAACATTAATATCAATTGCCTCATCAGGATGATTTTCTGCATTTAAAACAATTGCCTGAGCAGCCATATGAATAATAATCTCTGGTTGAAATTCTAAAATACTTGTTTTTAATTTATCATAATCTCTAATATCACCATAAATACTATCTACACAATCATCTAATTTAAAAAGGCAAAATAAACTATTTTCATTAGCAAGTGAATACCCTCTAACTATAGCACCAACATTAACCAGTAATTTACATAACCAACTTCCTTTAAAACCATTATGTCCAGTAATAAATATTTTCTTACCTCTAAAAAACTCAATATTCATAAAATCACCTTGTAAATATATTATAGCAATGACCAATATTCTTATCAAATATTAATTAATATGTTACAATTAAATAAATAGGAGGCTAAAATATGGCATCAGCAATAATTCATCTTGCAGTCGCAAAAACATTAGAAAAAAATTTAAATATTGAAAATAAGAAAGACTATTATCTAGGTTCTATTGCACCAGATATCTCAAAACAAATTGGTGAAAACAAGCAAAAATCTCATTTCTTGATTAATTCAAGAGACGATATTCCAAATATAGAATTATTTATAAATAAATATCCAAATTTTAAAGAAAACTCTTTTGATTTAGGTTATTTTATTCATTTATATACAGACAAAATTTGGTTTTCAAGATTCATGCCAAATATTTGGTCAGGTTCTGGGAGCTGTATAAAACTACTTGATGGAACAATTATAAATTCTACTCCAGAAGAAATACAAAAATTAATTTATCAAGACTATACAAACTTAAATGTCAAATTATTAGATGAATATAAAATGGATTTATCATTGTTCTACGAAGACTTTCAAATTCCTAATACAAAACTAGATGAAATACCAATAGATAAATTAAATATTCTAATTGATAAAATGGGTTTAATAATTGAAAACTCTAAAGAAGAAAAAGCCTATACTTTTGATACATTCTTAATATTACAATTTATTGATGAAGTATCTCAAGAAATATTAAACATCTTAAACAAATAAAAAATAGACTATCAAGTCTATTTTTTTTCATTAACAACTTTATAAAAATAATCATTAAGTTCATCTTTTATAAAATCTATTTTTCTATTTACTTCAGCTAACTTCTTTTGATAACTATCATATAATGGAATACTATCTAATCTTGCTTGTTTTGCATCTAACTCTTCTTTTACTTTATCATCTTGAGTACGAACATATTTCTTTTGAAGAACTTTTATATCATTAACTAATTCCTTAATTTCACTACTTTTGTCCATTAATTCCTTTAGTCTAATACATTCTTTAAATTCTTCACTATCAGTAATAGAAGTAACAACTTCACTAATTGCTTTACTCAACTTCTTCTCCATCTAAGCTCCATGTTTTACTAGAAGTAATTTTAACATTAACAATTTCTCCTATTTTATGTTCTTTATTAGTTACAAAATTAATTAGCTTATTAGTATCGCTATATCCAAAATACATATCTTTTTTCTCAGAAGTACCTTCTAATAAAACTGGTAACACTTTACCTTCCAATTTCTTATTATTTTCTAAGAAATATTTATTAACAACTTCATTTAATCTTTGAAGTCTCATTTCCTTTTCTTCTTGAGGAGTATCATCTTTTAATCTAGCTGCAGGTGTTCCTTCTCTTGCAGAAAATACAAATGTAAATGCATTATCATATTTACATTGTTCAGCTAAGTCTAAAGTTTCTAAAAAATCTTCTTCTGTTTCCCCTGGAAATCCTACAATAATATCTGTAGAAATACTAACACCAGGAACAGTCTCTTTAATTTTATTAAATAACTCTAAATAACTTTCTTTAGTATAACGTCTACCCATAAGTTTTAATATTCTACTAGAACCACTTTGTACAGGTAAATGAACACTTGGCATAATATTTTTATATTTGCCAATTACTTCAATCATACTATCTGTAAAATCCCATGGATGAGAAGTCATAAATCTAACTCTAGGAATATCCTTCATAGCAATTTCTTCTAATAAATTACCTAAAGTATAATCTTCATATAAATCTTTTCCATAAGCATTAACATTTTGTCCAAGTAAAGTAATTTCTTTATAACCTTCACTTATAAGTTGATCAACTTCTTTTAAAATATCTTCTTTAGCTCTACTTCTTTCACTACCTCTTGTATAAGGAACTATACAATAAGTACAAAACTTATTACAACCATAAATAATATTTACATATGCTTTATAATTATTAGCTCTAACAACAGGTAATCCTTCAATTAAATCACCTTCGCGAGAATATACTTCTATTTGTTGTTTATTTTCAACAATAGCTTTATCTATAATCTCAGGTAATTGATACATATTATGAGTACCAAATACAAAATTAACGAACTTATACTTCTTTAATATTTCATCAACAACACTAGCTTCTTGAGCCATACATCCACAAAGTCCAACTAATAAGTCTGATCTTTCACTCTTTAAATGTTTTAATCTTCCAAGCATACCAAATGCTTTATTATGAGCATTTTCTCTAATAGAACAAGTATTTAATAATACTAAATCAGCCTTTTCATAATCATCAACTTTACTAAATCCAAGTTCTACAAGTAATGCTTCTATATTTTCACTATCGTGTTCATTCATTTGACATCCATAAGTTTTTAAGAAAAAAGTTTTTCCTTTATATTTTCCTTTAATACTTTCTTCAAATGAAAATTCTACACGTTTATATTCACGTTTATCTCTTGTTCTCGCTTCCTTATAATCTGGTAAACGCATAATATCACTTCCATTTCCTTACTCGAGAATATAATACCTTAACCCCATAAAAAAATCAATGATTACAATTTCAAAATAAAAAAAGAAATGTAAAATTAATTACTTTCCTTTTTATATTGTAATGGTCTTTCTACCTTTACACCATTATATTTACTTTTAGCTTTCAAATCATTAATTACACTCGTAAAATCTAATGGCTCATCTTCCTCACTACTTTGAGCCATAGCCATTGTATAATAATCAATTGCTTTAGAAAAATCACCATCATAAGTAGTTTGTCTATAACAATTACCTAGTCGGGCAAAGATAAAGCTTCTCGGTTTCTCAAGCTTAGGCATAACTGATTGATATAAATCAATTGCCTCTGCATATTCCCAATTTTTATATTTTTGTTCAGCTAATTTTAATGTTTCCCCAATATTAACATATGGACCAAATTTGTCATAATATCTTAATACTACACGTTTATCTCCAGTTGCCTCTTGAATTGTAATTGCTTGAACTTTTGGAACTTTAACAGCAGCAGCCACAACACTTGAAATTTCTTCATCACTCATTGGTTCTAACATAATCATATTAACATCATTTAATATATCATCAAGTGCATCAGTTAAACTATATGGAACTTCCATTAAGCTATCAATAGTCTCTAACTTTTCTTCTTGTTCAACAACTGGTAATTCATCTTCTACAACCTCTGGTGTTTCTTCTCTAATTTCAACAGGTTGAGTACGTTTTTCTTTAATACCTAACTCTTCTTTAGTTATACCTTCTCTTTCAGCATCTTCAATTAACTTTTCATATAAATCATATGTTGGAATTTTAACTCCACCTAATTGTTCAGACATAGATAAAATATCTAAATAAATTGCTGCTTCTTTAAAATTCTTACGAGCAACATTAAAATAAAAATCTTGAATGTAAGTAGCAACACTAAAATCAAATTCATCTCTACTTAATGTTGATAATAATAAAATTGGTTCACTAAAACTAACATCATTTTTTAAAACACTTAACTTAATTAAATCTGCAACATATCCTCTAAATTCACTTTTTCCAATAGAATTTAAATACTCATCTAATAAGTCAAATGCTGTATTAACATCTTGCCCTATTAAACTAGCAGCAATATTAGCAAACACAGTAGCATTATCATTACTAGCCTCTTTAACTTCAGTTTGCTCAACTATCGGTTCAACATTCTTAGAAACTAAATCCGTTTTATTTAATTCACCATTTATTCTTTCTAATAAAATACCCATAAATTTACTACTCTTACTAAATTTTCTATTAGCAGAACATCTATAAATTTCTAATAATTTTTCATAATCATGAGCTTTAACAGCATCAGTAAAACTTTTAATTTCTTTTGTATGATCAACTTCAGGAATCTTATTATCTCTTAAAATACCAATTAAATCCTCTATAACAATCAAAAATTGTTCATCCGCAGGATTAATACCATGTAGCTCTTTTGCTCTTAATAACATATCTTTAGCTTCTTCATAAGACCCATTAACAATATAATTATATAACTGATCATGATATAAAACACTTTGATAAATAGCCTTACTTAATAGTTTTTCAGTAATCACTACATTAATTTTCTTATCTCTATCAGCAACTAAACTTTTACTTAACTCTAAAGCTTCTTTAAAATTTTGTCTAAAAACAGCATTTCTAATTTTATTTTGAAGTAATCTATCACTATATCTATTATCATTTGGTAATGTAAGAATATCCTTAAGAGACATCTTTCTTACTCTCTCTTGATATTCTTCTGGTAATTCCATCACAAAACTTAAAAGATATAACCACATATTTTGATCTTTTTTGTAGAATTCATTTTCTGTTTCATCCATTACTTTAAAACTCTCAAAAGCTTCCTCAAATTCACCAGTAATAGCTAAATTTAAAAAAATTCTAGTATGAACAGAACCATTTTTAGGATCAATTTCTAAACATCTTTTTAATCCTTTAAATGCTTTATCATATTCTTTATATCTTTTACTAAAAAGTATTTGTGAATATCTAAATAATCCATTAACACTAGCAAGTTCATAATAACCACGTTTAACTCTATTTAATTTACCATCCTCAATTAATCTAGTTAAATCTTTATTAGTAAAACCTGCACTTAGTAATTCTTGTGTTGTAAGTACATCTTTATCAATAAACATATCATACATATTCATTTCATTTTTAAAGTTTATCATCAAGTACACTCCCATCATCATTATAGATATATTTATCATATAACAAAACAAACAAAAAAAGCAACTATGCAGTTGCTTCATTCATTGTTGAATTAATAATATTTTCTAATATAGAAGATCTATCTCTCATAATTTCAGTCTTAATATACTCCATATTATCATTAATTACATCAATAATTTTTCTTACATCCGGTTCTAATTCTTTCTTATCTAAGTTATCAACAATAACTTCTAAATTATTTAACTTAGAATATTTTCCATAGTAAGAATTTCTAATACAAGTCTTATAAAGTTTTTTAAATGTAATTAAATCAATATCATTACATCTTTTATCTTCTAATATTTTAAATACCGTATAGATATAATTATTATTAATTGCTCTATCTAGCATTGTCTCCCCTTTATTGTTTTTAATATTAGGAGTAAAATTCTTTTTCTTAATTAATTGTTCCATAACTCTTAAAGCCCCAACAGAATTATCTAGTACTAAGATATGACCAAAAGTATTACCTTCAACATTTTGATGATTAACATCCCAATTTCTTTTCTTCATAACTTCAATTACTAAATCATATTGTTTTGCCTTTAAAAGTCTTGTAGCAACATCATTACCTACACCATCACAAACATTAACATTAAGTCTGTTTTCTCTTAATAATTTTTCTATTATCTCAAATTCACCAGTCTTAATAACATTAAATATCTGGGACGGCTCACCGGTACAAGCATCAACTACTTGTTGTTCACTGTAAAACATTTTAAACACCTCTTTGTTCATGTGACAGCTATATATTCTATCAAAAGAGTTACTATTTGTCAAATTAATCACCCTACTATCGTTATGGTAATTCCTTCCAAGATTTATTCAAACAAAAAAACAACTCATAAGAGTTGTCTTTAATATTTACACAAAACTCATTAGTATCATCATCACAACACCAAAGGTATTTTGAACACAGTGAACTCCCATATTTACGCAGATATTATTAGTTTTTGTATAAACATGAGCCATAACTCCACCCATAACCATATATTGTAATGATTGAACTAAAATATTATAAATTCCTGTTTCAGTTCCAATTGTATGAAGTAATCCAAATAAAACGGCAGATAAAACAATAAATAATTTATCATTTTTAATAAATCTTCTTAATCCACCTCTAAATATAGATTCTTCAACAAATGGAGCCCATATAATAGCAAGAGGTCCAACATACCAAAGAGGCATACTATTTAAGCCCGCTTGATTTGCAGTTTCAACATCTCCACCAAGAACCATTCTAATAATAGCAGCAACTAATGATAATCCCAACATGATTCCCCACCATTTAAAGATATATCCAATATAACTACCAAAATTCTTTTTAAACTCTTTAAAATCTCTTTTTAATCTCTTACCAAATATATATAATGCTAAAGCAAATATTAAAATATAAAATAATACTTCAAAAATTAAACCAACAGTAGCATTCTTAATAAACATTGGCGCAATAAACTGAGTTGAATAAGCAAGTACTAACACAACAACCCATAATAAATCTTTACCTGTTACTTTTAATTCTCTTAATTTCTTTATTTCTTTCTTTTCTTTTTTCTCTTTTTTATTAGCATTAATTCCAATAACTAAAACTAAAGCAATTAAAGCAAGTAATGTTATTAAATCACTTAACCCAATTAACATAGATATAACTACTAAAGTAATTGTTAAACCCTTCTTAACAGGAACTCTATCTCTAACAAATAACCATAAAAGTATTCCGCCTAAAACTAAAGCAACAATAGCAGTTAACCAAACAGAAGAAACCATTGACTCTAATGTATAAACTTCATCCATCATAGCTTGCATTTCCTTTGGCATAGTAGCAAACATCTCTTTTATTAGTTCAAGCTGTCCTTTAGCAATACTATTAACATTAAACATAGTATAAACACTCATTAACATCTGTAAAATAGCATAACCAATTAAATAAATTTTTCTTTTCATAATACACACCTTTCTATTCTATATATTAAAGATATCATAAAAAATTAAAAAAGATTAAGAAAGAAAATTCCTAATCTTTTAATTGACACTAATTTACAATTATTTTAGTTTATGACCACAGTTAGCACAGAAATTCATTCCGTTATTTTTAGTTCCACAGTTTGGACAGAATGCCATAGGTTTAGCTTCTGCTGAATTTCCATCTAACTCTTCTGCATTTTCACCATGAGCAACAACTCCTGGATGTAATGGTTGACCTTGTGAATTTTGAGCACCTGCATATGGATTTGCATTTTGTACAGCTCCACCAAATACTCCTCCACTTGCCATATTCATCATACCAACACCCATGAATCCATTCATAGCACCACCTGCATTGTTTGCAGCATCTTGTACAGCATTTGCATATGCACCAACAAGAGTTCCTTGTTGCATGAAACTATTAGATGATAATTCATAGTTATCAATTTTCTTTTCACTATCTTCATCAAGAGTAACACTTTCAACAACAAATCCTACGATGCTAAGTCCACGATCACGAATTGGTTGATCGAATACTTTTTCATCCATAACTTTTTTAATTTCATCAGTACTACTTGGTAATTCAAGTACTGGTGTTTTATGTTCAGAATTTCCAAGTTCATTTAATACATTTTGGAATGAACCAATTACTTCTGATCTCATTTGTTCAACAATTGCATCTTTTCTAAACTCATCAGCAGTTCCAGCAACTTTACTCATAAATACAGCTGGATCAGCAATCTTAAATGTATATTTACCAAAACATTTAACTTCTACTCTTAATGGACTCATAACTCCAGTCATTTGATTTGGAATTGGATGAGACCAATCTTGGAATGGAACCGGTGCAGGTGTACCAAACTTATTATCCATAATTTCTTTAGCATTTAAATAGAAAACAGCTTGTTCCTTATTAGTAGCTCCATTGTATACAAAACGAGTCCACATTTCTTTAAACACTGGTCCAAATTGTCCAGCAAAGAATGATGGAGATGTAGATTGATCAAATGTATAAATTCCTTCTTCAGCAGTAGCATCAACAATTTTACCACTATCGAAAATCACTGCAATTTGTCCAGGTGAAACTTGAATAGCACTATCTTTAGAGATAACACCATTTGGAGTTGAAACCCTTCTCATTAATACATCTTGTCCTAAATCCTCACATCTAATATAATCTTTCCATTGATCGTGTAGAGTACTTCCTACAGCCCCTACAGCAGCTTTAATTAATCCCATAATTTTTTCTCCTTTTCTATGTTAAATTAATTATATCACACTTTATTCTTTAATCCCACTACCACTTTGTTTAGGTTTACTATTTTTATTTGAAGAACCTCCAGAAAGTGGTGCCTTAAATGTCCTTGAACCCAAAAACATTTCACTAATATCTATTATTTTCATAGTATCTTTATTTAAGAAATCACTGGCAGAAGTTGCTTTTCTAACCATTCTACTACTTAATACTAAAATACCAATAATAATAGCTGTTCCAACTAATGCAAAAATAGACACTTCTAATAAATGTAAACTCTTAGAAACTTTAACTGTACCATCTTGTGAAACTTTAACAACTTCTTCATCATCTGATACAACACCTATTTTTACAAACTCACTAATTGAAGTTGTAAAACTTTTACAAGCTTCAAAAAACTTCTTCTCTTTAGTAAGCATAAACACATTCTTTAATATTGGCTCCATTCTAGAATCTGGAAACAATTCCACTGCTCTACCATTAGTAGTCATATAAATACCTTTATAATCCCTATCAATAAGAAGAATAATTCCATCATTACCAAAATTATTATAATTATAAAAATCTCTTGTATAATCTTTAGAACTACCTTTATTATTCTTACTAATTGTTACTATAACATAATCGATCTTTGTTTTATCAATAAAATGTTTTACATGTTTATACAAAGCTTCTTCTTCACCATCAGTAAGTAAATCAGCAAAATCATATATTTTTTCTTCAGCATTAACTGCTGGTGTACTTAAAATAGCATTCTTATTAGATTCAGCAACTATAACATCAGGTGGAACCAAGTAATTAACTTCTGTTCTAGTATTTACTCTAGTACTTGCATTAACATTAACAAAACCAAAACATAAACTTACAATTAATAAACTTATTAATAATCTTAATCTCTTCATCATACACCCCCTATAAAGCAACTAATACAAATATTAGTCCTATAACAAATAATATAATAAAGAAAATAATTGACCAGAAAATAGTTTCTTTTATACCTATTGGTATATTTCCAATCATCTTTCCAGTTTGTCCATTCATTGCAAAAGTATATGTTTTATCTCTATATTTTATATTAAGCATCCATACTGGTAGCATAATATAATGTGTATATCTTGAACTAACTCTCAATCCATTATTTATAACTTTTTGGTCACTATGACCAACTGTCTTCTGCATAAGTTCAACAGCAGTATCTTTAGTTCTACCAGTAACTCTTTGTAAACATTCCATCTCACTAACATCATATTTATCCGCTAAAAAACCAGATAAATATGCATGATTGTAAGAAGTAAAATCATTATAATCATATGGTTCTAATGAATCCATTAAATCATCAGGAAATCTAGTAGAAGCATCTGCTAAAACTTTTAAGAAATCAAAATGTCCCGATTTTCTAATAGAATATCTATCTACTTTCTTATATTTATATTTTGAATCATTCCAAGTTTTAGTATCACTAGCTTCAAATTCTACCTCACCATTAGCTTCTAAGTCATATGCCCAAAATGGAATATAAATACCAGAAATCTTCTCTATATTATTAACTGCCTTAAAACTCTTAGGCATCAACAATTTACCTTTAGTAATCTTTTTAAATCCATTAATAGCATCTTCTTTAGTAGTCTTAAATGGAATAATATAATTTGGTGCTCTACCATTTAAAATTCTTTCTTTTAAGATAGCTGTACTTCCACAATACACACAAAATGTAGCAGTTGTTGTTTGATCAGCCATTATTTCAGCACCACAATTTTTGCATCGATATAAATCAACATCTCCTATAGTATCTTCAGGTAATAATTGATCTACCATATTTGCTTCTTGTTGAACCGGTTCTGGATTAGTACTTCTTTGCATTTCTTCTAAAGTAAATTTGCTAGAACAATAAGCACAATCCCACATCTGATTTGTTGGATTAAACATAATTGTTGCTCCACAAGCCGGACATTTATTATCAAGTGCATCCATCTTATCACCCCTATTCTCTATTACATTATAACACAATAGACATTAATAAATACAACTAATAAAAATAATTATTTAACTTTACAAAAAAAATAAAGGACTATCCTTTATTTTTTAAACTTGATTCTTTTTCAACAACCTCTATTAACATCTTTCCTTCTTTAGAATTACAATCAACGTTAATATTATACAAACCACTTTCTTTTACTACTGTTTCAATCATTTTATCATTATTCATAACATCACCAGTATTAGTTTATGTATAAAACAAATTATTATTCTAACGATTTACTTCAGATATTAATTTAGCATGAACAACTTTTCTACCCTTATTATCTTCAGTACAAGTAGATAAAGTAATTATCTTATCAGTTGAACTAACTTCAACAGAAAAATTAACACTACTTTTACTTTTTAAATTATTAAAGAAATTATTTCTACTATTATCACTTATAAAATTTGTTTGTAAATAATAACTAGTAGGATCACTATAATAAATAGAAAATATTTCATAAGTATAAATTTTAGTTTCAGTAATAACCAATATTTTATGACTAGAATTATTAAACCAATTAGTTGTAAATATATTAGAAATACTACCAAAAGCAGTTTTATTTAATAGATTATGTCCATAAAATATTGTATTATCATCCACCATAGATACATTATTTCTATAATCCATAAATGGCCATCCATTAGATGTCTTTTTCTTTTTAAAATTATTATTCAAATAATAATCATTATTAGTTGTTTGTACAATAGGATAATTTATATTTGTACCATCTACAACTAACCAAGCTTTAACATCATTATTTGTAAGACGTAATTCTGAAAAATTAATATTATTAATTCCCATATTCCCATATATCTTATATAAATTTGTTTCAAGTGGCGGTGTATTAGCACCCGGCTCTTCCACCGGAACTTCTTCAACAATTTCTTTATTATTAACATTATCATCAATAATTTCTGAAACCACCTTATCATTATCAACAATCATCTCATCCAATTTAACAATCTCATTAGAATCATAAAAAGCTACATAAAAAGTTGCTATTAATAAAATACAAGAAAATAGTAATACAAAAAAATATTCTGGTCTTTCTTGTCTAGATTTATAATGTTCTAATAAATTATCTAATTTTTTTGATTTTTTAAAAAAAACTTTAAATAAACTAGCAACTGCATAAAAATAAAAATAAAAACCTCTAGAAAAAACTAAACACAAAAAGTAAAATCCTTTATGTGTTTGATTATAAATATATTTAAAAAACTTACCAACTTTTTTCATAATAATCACCTAAATAATTTCTTCATCAAATTCAGTAACTAAAATTGGTTTATCAAAATACATTGTATTTTCTAATGTTTCAACTTCTACTGGTCTCATAACTAAAGTTTTTTCTAAACTTAACGCCTCAACATCTTCTTCAAGTTGAATTTTTGACATTTTAATTGTTTTTTCTAAATTGTCTTCAGTAACCATAGTTGTCTTAGATTGTACTAATTTAATTCTATCAGGTAATAACTTAGTATCAAGAACAACAAAAGAACTTGTTTTCTTTTCTTCTATAACAGTAATAATAATACCCGTTATAAATGAAACTATTAATATAGCAAAAAATACAATCCATACTACTGTCATATTATCCCTCTATTCTATAATAATTATATAACAGCAAATCAAAAAGAAAAAGAGAGTTTATACTCTCTTTACAAAATCTTTACTTTTTTGGAACTAACTTTTCTACTCCACCCATATATGGTCTTAATGCTTCTGGAATATTTACACTACCATCTTCATTAACATTGTTTTCTAAGAAAGCAATTAAACCACGAGGTGTAGCAAGTACCGTATTATTTAAAGTATGTAAATAATAACTTCCCTTTTCACCTTTAGTTCTAATACCTAAACGTCTAGCTTGAGCATCTCCTAATGTAGAACAACTTCCAACTTCAAAGTATTTTTGCTGACGTGGACTCCATGCTTCAATATCACAAGATTTAACTTTTAAATCAGCTAAGTCTCCACTACAACATTCAAGTGTTCTAACAGGAATATCTAAACTTCTAAAGAATTCAACTGTATAATTCCACATCTTGTTATACCAATCCATACTCTCTTCAGGTTCACAAATAACAACCATTTCTTGTTTTTCGAATTGGTGTACACGATATACTCCTCTTTCTTCAATACCATGTGCTCCAACTTCTTTTCTAAAACATGGAGAATAACTTGTTAATGTATATGGTAAATTTTCTTTCTTTAATAATTGATCCTTAAATTTACCAATCATACTATGTTCACTAGTACCAATTAAGAATAAATCTTCACCCTCAATTTTATACATCATAGCATCCATTTCTTCAAAACTCATTACACCAGTAACAACATCACTTCTAATCATGAATGGTGGTACACAATAAGTAAATCCTTTGTTAATCATAAAGTCTCTTGCATAACTTAACATCGCAGAATGAATTCTCGCAACATCACCCATTAAGTAATAGAAACCATTACCTGAAGTTCTACCACTTGAATCTTTATCAAGACCAGCTAATCTTTCCATAATATCAGCATGATATGGAACTTCAAATTCAGGTACTACTGGTTCTCCATATTTTTCATTTTCAACATTTTCACTATCATCTTTTCCTACAGGAACACTATCGTCAATGATTTGTGGAATAACCATCATTTTTTCCTTAATAGTTTTTGTTAATTCTTCAAATTCTTTTTCTAATTCACTAATTTCATCAGCAGTCTTCGCAATAGTAGCTTTAATTTCATTAGCTTCGTCAATTTTCTTATCTTTCATTAACTTACCAATTTCACCACTTAAACGATTTTTCTCTGCCTTTAGTCCATCAACTTTAACTTGTACTTCACGTACTCTTACATCTAAATCTTTAATTTCATCTACTAAAGGTAATTTCTTATCTTGAAATTTCTTCTTAATATTTTCTTTTACCATTTCTGGATTTTCTCTAATTAATTTAATATCTATCATATTCTTCTCCTCCTATTTTTTATTTTTATTTATACATATCAGCACGAGACTTTACTAAATATCAAATTATTAAAACAAAATTTTTTCATATAAATACACCTCACAAAACAAAAAAAGAATGATACCCAAGGAGTGCCTAAAAAGACACGGTACCATCCTTTATTTATCTTAATTACATAACGGTATTACCCGGAATTTCTTCATCTATAGAGTAGATAAACAAGGTTTTAATATCGTTTTCACCAACCACGACTTCTCTAAAATTAAACTTACTTGTTATTAGTTCTAATAATCGATTTGTCATTATTATATGCTAAAAATTATTTTTTAGCAAGTTTTATTTCATAGTTCCTATTTTCTCCATAACAACATTATATATTTTTTCAACAATTGGAGCTAAATAAGGCCATGCAAAATAAATTACTACTGCAATAGTAACTAACATAATTACAGTAATGAAAAATTTCTTTCTTCCATAAGCTTTTTCACTAGCAGTCTTACCACTAGCATCAACTTGACTATCACTAATAGCAGCTGCTCTAGCAAGTAAACTATATTCAGAGTTCTTATCAAGTCCAATTATAGGAATCATAATAAATGGGAAAAATAATGTTAACCAACCATTCTTATAAAATTTTCTACCTAAATGATATAAAGACATCAATCCAAATATACCACCAACTATTGGAATCAACATTGTTAAAAATAACCATCCACTACCCATTGAAATCTTAAACATAATGTAATTATTATATATAGGAACATAATATCCCCACCAAGGTTCTCCTGCTTTGATATATAATGCTTGCATTGAGTAATTTAAAATAAATGTAATAACAACTCCACCTAAAATAGAAATAATTGCTCCTATAGGTATTGTTTGTCCAATAAGTGAAAATGGCATATTACACAAGAAAATTAACCCTGCTGCTAAAAGTACATGTAAAATAATATTAGTAATTATACATGCTTTAAAAGGATTTACATTAGAAACAGAATTAGCATTTGCATCAGTCATAGAAAGTGGCTGTTTATCATCTAAATTAGCTCCTGAAATAAAATGTCCTTGTTTAATACTTTGCCAAGCATATTGCTTCATTGATTCATTATCTGGATGCAAATAATTTAAATTACCACACTTCATACAATATCTAGATTCTTTTTTCATTTCACTACCACATTTTGAACAAATCAAAATATTAGGATTAGAAGCTGATGCAGCTGTTTCTGTAGTACCAGGTACAACACTTGTTGGTGTTGCTTGTACAGCAACTTGTGCACTAACTGTAGGCGCAGCCTGTGGTACATTAGCAATACCAGCTACTCCAGGTTGTACACTAACTCCAGTATTTCCTTGATTTACATTTGGATTAGTTGGTATAAAAGTATTATTATCTTGATTCATAAAAACACCTCTTATTCTATATATAACTATATCACAATAAAAAAAAAGAGAAAATATCAAAATGATTTTTCTCATAATTTTTTATTTAGCTTCAATAATTAATTTCATAGCAGTTCTTTCTTCACCATCAATTGCAATATCTTGAAATGCAGGTATACACACTAAATTCTTTCCTGATGGAGCAACAAAACCTCTCGCAATTGCCACTGCTTTAATTGCTTGGTTTAATGCCCCAGCACCAACTGCTTGAATTTCCACAACTCCTTTTTCCCTAAATACATTTGCTAATGCTCCTGCCACTGAATTAGGATTTGATTTTGTTGAAACTTTAAGTATTTCCATAATTATTATTCCTCTCTTTCTATAATTAAATATATGAGTTTAATAATTAATTAGAACAAAAAAAAACATCCGAAGATGTTTTATTTTAAAACTTTCATAACTTCTTTTGTAATAACCTTATATCCTTCATCACTTAAATGAAGTCCATCATATGAATATTCCTCTTTCAAGTTACCTTCACCATCAGCTAATAAATCATATACATCCATATAAGTTACATCTTTGTCATTACAAATATCTTTAATTTCTTTATTCATTGACTTAATAACATCATTATCTCTTTCTCCAGCAGCTTTCCAATCTTCAACAACTTTATTAACAGGATAAATAGATTGGACATAAATCTCTGCATATTTTCTATTCTTTTGAATACCATCTATAATCTTACCAATATTTTGAACTGTTTCTGAAGAATCTATTTCACCAATATCATTAGTACCAATTAATATAAAAACTTTAGATGGATTATATTTATAGATTCTACCATTCATATTATCTAAAATATCTCTAGTTTTATGTCCTGAAATACCACTATTAATAGTAGGCATACCTTCAAAATGTTTTTCTAATTTATATCCTTCAAATATAGAGTCACCTACAAAAACATAGTTATCATCCATAACAATTTTTTCAACTTCTTCTGTAACGGTTTCAACTGTTTTAAAATGATCACTTTCCTTAGCCCAGATACAACAAATTAAAAATCCCAAAATAAAAGAAAATACAATAATAACACCTGTTGAAAAAGCATCATTACTCTTAGCTTTGATTACTTCAGATTCAATTTTTTTTGCTTCTTCTTTATAATCAACTTCTTCTAATATTTCTATTTCTTCTTTAGCTTTTTTCTTTTTACCTTTTCCATCAATAAAACTAAAATCTAAAGACTCTTTATCTTTTAATCTATCATCATCAATAATAATATCAAATGAATTAGTTCTATCAAGTAATTCTATATCATCAACCTTCTTAGGTTTATTAGTATTTTTATTAACATTTTTACTTGAAGAAGTCTTTGTCTTATTTGAATTATTATTCTTATTACCATTATTAGTCTTTTTTCTATTATTAGAACCTTTTTTACTATTTCCCTTATTATTAGTATTTTTCTTAGTAGTTACTTTTTTTTCATCTTTTTTTTCTTCCATTTGCTACACCTCTTCCGTCTATTTGTTATTATAACACTAACAAGACAAATTACGAAATTATTTCTAACAAATGCATATAAATTAGACTAAAATTTTACATAAACTAAAACTTACCAGTAAGTAAATCTAAAAACTCATTACTAAAAAGCTTTAAAAAACTTAATGAATTAATATCATTATTTACAGTTAACTCATTAGTCTTAACTATCTTATTTTTATAATAAACATTTATTTTTCCAACAACATCTCCTACTTTTACAGGTAACTTAAAATTATCAATATCTACTTCATAATCATATTTTTTATCATCATCTACATTTTCAACAACAATTAAATCATCTTTCAAAACAATATCAACAATCTCATGATCAGCTTTATCTAACTTTATCTTTTTTACAACTTCACCTTTACTTCTTAATTTATTTGATTTTAAATTTTGAAAACCATAATCAAGTAATTCCATAGTCTCATTATTTCTAACACTTGCATTACTCTCTCCTAAAACAATCGCAACTAATCTAAGACCATTCCTTTTCGCAGTAGCTGCTAAACAATACCCCGCATTATCTGTGTGACCAGTCTTAAGTCCATCGGCACCATCATAAAATCTAACCAACTTATTAGTATTAACTAACCAAAACTTATTCTCAGTATTTTCTCTTAAATAATCTTCATAAACAGAAGAAAACTTAAAAATATCCGGATATTTAGTTATTAATTCCTTGGCAATAATTGCCATATCATAAGCACTAGAATAATGTCCATCTTCATCTAGACCAGTACAATTTTTAAAGTAAGTATTTTTTAAACCTAACTCTTTCACCTTTTTATTCATCAAATCAACAAACTTCTTCTCACTTCCACTTATATATTCAGCCATTGCAACTGTCGCATCATTACCACTAGCCATAGAAATCCCCTTCATCAAATCCTCTACACTAATCTTTTCTCCCTCTGCAATATATATTTGTGAACCTCCCATATCCGCAGCATTCTTACTAACAATAACAATATCATTCCATTTAATCTTTCCACTTTCAATATTTTCCATAACTATTATTTGTGCAACCATTTTAGTCATAGAAGCAATTGCTAATCTTTTATTAATATCTTTTTTAAAAATAATTTTTCCAGTATCAACTTCCATTAATAATCCACTAGAAGCATTTTGAATCAATTCATTATCTTCAGCAAATACAACAATTGGAAAAAAATTAACACAACATATTAACATAATAAAAATAAATATTTTTTTCATAAATTCCTCCAATAATTTTTTATGCTACAAAAAAATATTTATACATAAACTTAATTAAGGTGATTAAATGAAAAATAAAAATCTCATAATTTTTTATTTATTATTACTAATAATATTAATCGTTATATCAAGAACACTAATAAAAAAACAAAAACCAATTTCTTTTGAATCAAAATTAATTAAATCTGAATATTACAATAAAAACTATAAAAAAAGATATATTAATTATTATAAAAATAATAAATCTCTAAGTATTAATCAAATAATTATAAATGTAAATATTGGACTAGATTACCCTTTTTATAAAAATATAAAAAAAACAGATTTAGCAAAAAACAATTTAATATTAGTAAATAAATATAATTATTTAGAAAAAACATATATTCCAAAACTAGAAACTATAGATGAAAAATATGCAAACAAAAATATGAAACTAACCCCTCTTGCAAAAGATGCCTTTGAAGAATTATCTAAAAACGCCAAAAAAGAAAACTTAAATATAATTGCTATGTCAACTTATAGAAGTTATACATATCAAAACACTTTATATAATAACTACGTTAACAAAGACGGAAAAGATCTAGCAGATACATACTCTGCTAGACCAGGACATTCAGAACATCAAACCGCTTTAGCAATTGATGTATATAATAAAACAAAATCATATTTAGAATTTGAAAATACTAAAGAGTTTATTTGGATGCAAGAAAATGCCCATAAATATGGTTTCATATTAAGATATCCTAAAAATAAAGAACATATTACTGGATATCAATATGAACCTTGGCACTATAGATATATTGGTATAAATGAAGCAACCTATATCCACTCAAATAACATAACTTTTGAAGAATACTATGCCAAGTTTATTGAAAATAAAAAATAGGATTTCTCCTATTTTTTTGAACTTCTTTTAATTGAACTATCTGTTTTAGAAGAACTTGCTTCGTCTAACATTTCACTAAGTTCATCACCTTTTCCAGCAACTTCTCTTCTAGCTTTTTCTCTAACTTCATTAATTGCTGCAACTCTTTCCATCTTAGCTCCATAAGGTATACTAGACTTTAAAACTCTATCTATAGCATTATCATAATAACCTTCATCTACTATTTCTTTTCCAGTTTCATCATAAGTAATTCCTAATCTAAAAGTTGCATAATTTGGTGCTTGTGATCTATAACCTACAATTTTACTTTTACTAAATTTCAATAAATATTTTAAAGTTGCAAAAAACTTTTCTCTTTTAGTAACATCTTGAGCAACTATTGCACTACCAGTATCATCATATACATAATACTCTAACCTCTTACTTCTTGCTATATTTGCATTTTCTCTATTTACCGCAATATGTGCTCCAATTAAATCACAATCTCCATAATCTGCAAAAGGTCTATCTACAAAATATCCTTTAAATACTTTTCTACCCATAAAATCACTCCTATTATTAATTATAGTATAAAATATAATTAATAATTAATAAAGCAAAATTACATTAATTGTCGTAAACAAAAAAGAAGTTTTTAATCAAACTTCTTTTTATAAAATATATATAATTCATAAAATACTGTAATTAAAATCCAAACAAAGAATAATAAATTACTTATCTGAACAATTGATAAAATAATATCATTTTTATATAAACTAACAGTATCATAAATATCAACTCCACTATATACACATAAAACTATAAATGACATAAATAAAAAATATAAAATAGAAAAACAACTATAATTAATTATCTTTTTAATATTACTCATTTTATCACTAAAAATAGTTTTAATCATTAGTGCAGTTATAAAAGCAAAAATTAAGAAATAAACAAAAGTTGATGGAAAATAAATATAACTAAGAATGGCTTTAACAAACCCATTAATACATAATTGAACATATTCACTATAACTTATTGTTATTCCTAATGCAAAACCTAAATATACTCCTATTGAAGCAATATTTATATATTTATTTTTTACTTTTAAATTAACTAATAAAATACATAATAAAAGAAGGCTTAATACGAACATCCCTATTGGTAAGAAAGATGAAAACATATATTTAAAAACAGTTCCAAATTTCTCAAACAAAGACATATTCATAGTATCACCTCCTATACTAATTCTAAAATATAAACAGTTTGTGCTTGATCATTATTCTTAGTACAAGTAATAAGAGTTAACGTCGTATTATTATAACTTCTTACTATCTTTACTTTTCCCGTCTTTGGTACATCATAAACATTAACTAATTTATAAGCATACTTATTTCCATTATAAGTAACATATGCATAATCTCCTAGTTTTAAAATATGAAGATATGCAAAATAAGAAATAGCGGCATCACCAGAGTGCGCCATCAATATTAAGTTTCCTTTATCTACATCAGGCATATTAGATCCTTTTACTAAAGAAACATTATACTGAATATCATTATATCTAGAATCAATATTATAAAAACCTCTTTTTAATCCAATCTTTGGTATTTCTAAAACACCTAAATATTTACTATAATCAATTGTTGGTACTGGAGTAACAACTTCATTTTTATCCTCAGGCAAATTATTTGTAATTGGTACTTCGGCAGTAACCTCTTCTTCATTTTCAGATACTACTAAATTACCATTCATTTTAATTTCCATATCCGCAAAAACATCATTTTTCATCTTTGCAAAATACTCAAATGTCATTGTACAAAAACCAACAAATACAAGTAAAGAACCAAGTAATAGTATTTGGCTCTTTTTCATATTTTTTTTATTCATCTGTTTTTGGTTTTGCATTTGCATAAACAATACCTACACCACTTAATAGAAGTATTAATCCCATAAAGTAAATAGTTTGAGCAACTCCCATTCCTGTATTAGGAACTTCTGGTGTATAGTCAAGTTGAATTGTTAGAGGATGATTTACATTTTTATTTAAAAGTTTAACATTAGCAACTTTTTGATATTCTCCAGATACATATTTATTAGCACCATAAGTTTTAAATTTACCACTTACAGATATTTCTAATGTTTTATTTTCATCAGTAACTTTATCAACAGGTATTCTAACAAAGAACTTAGATGTTGGTGACATATTTTCTAAATCATTATATTGATTACCACTTTCATCAACTAATATTGTTCCTTCTGGAACTTTAGAAAGATTAACTGAATACCCTTCAAAACTAGTAATATCTGTAGAACCAGCACTACCAGTAACACTAATTAAATCAGTTTGATAAAATTTATTATCATTTGTTACTGAAATATTTTCTGATTTTTTACTAACAGATACTAGCATAACATGATTTCTCATTGTTTTTGCTTTTTCAATTAACGTATTAATTCCAAATTGTTCATATAAAGACTTTCCTGCATCAGCAGTAATTACATAATTAGCACTAGAATCATATAAACGATTTACATCTTTAACTTTCTCATTCCATGTAACAAAATCAGAGTTTTTAGGATCTCCAGTTTCATATAAATATGACCAAATTGCTGATTGAGTTAACCAAACTTGAATATTTTCAGCAAGTTCATTTCCATCTGCATCCTTAAATGGAACATTTGGATAAATTTTTGACATTAAATAAATAAGCCCGTAATCACCAATTTCTTCTCCTGGTGTATATTCTTTTCCAACAGAATAAGTAACATTGTATTCAATACAGAATATTGGAATATCCGTATCAGTATAAAAACCTAAAATTGGTAAAACACCATCTTGACCACTTCTAGTTTCTCCAAGTAGACGCATAACATTTTCATCACCTTGCTTAGAAGTAAACTTCTCAGGTAATTGACCAGTTAAGTCTGCTGCAAATGATATTTGATTAAGTCCAAATACCATAAGTCCAACAATTCCAACAAATGCAATTACTACAAGAGCGGTCATTGAGCCCTTATCATTTAATAATTTCTTAAAAAAAGATTGTTTTTTCGGACTCTTATCTCCAGAATCCATATAGATTTTTTCCATTAAAAATCCCCTACCTTTACAAATTTATTATAACATACTTTAAAAAAGTTAAAACAAAATTATTCACCAATTGTAAAAATCGTTTCAATATTATCTAAATCAATTTTATCATTAACATAAAGTATTGCTAAAATATCTCCTTTTTTTACTTTATCTCCAATAAGTTTATTAAGCTTAATTCCAACTGTATGATCAACTTTATCTTCTTTAGTCTTTCTACCAGCACCAAGTTCAATTGAAAGTTTTCCAACTGCTAAAGCATCAATCTTTTTAATTACTCCATCAATAGGAGCTTTAATTCTTTGCGTTTTTTTAGAAACTTTCATTTTTTCTAAATGACCACCTTGTGCTTTAACAAGTTCCAAAAACTTTTCATAAGCTCTTCCTTTATTTAAACTTTCTAAAACCATTATTTTAGCATCTTGTTTAGAAATTTCTTTACCCATACTTACCATCTCAGAAGCAAGATCAATACATAAATCAGAAAGTACTGTTCCATATTGTCTTCCCTTTAATATTTCAATAGCTTCTAAAACTTCTAAACTATTTCCAGTACAATATCCAAGTGGTGTATTCATATCACTAATTACTGTACGAACTTCCCTTTGGTAAAAACTACCAATCTTTACCATTAAGTCAGCTAGTTTTTTAGCTTCTTCTCTATTCTTTAAAAGAGCACCTTTACCAACTTTAATATCTATTAAAATTTTATCTGCTCCACCAGCAATCTTCTTACTCATAATACTTGATGCAACAAGTGGAATTGATGAAACTGTAGCAGTAACATCACGAAGTGCATAAATAACTTTATCAATTGGTGTTAAATTAGCAGTTTGCGATGAAATACTAACACCAATCTTCTTTAACTGGCTTTTTACTTTTTCATCAGTTAAATTTACATTAAATCCTGGAATACTTTCTAGCTTATCAATAGTACCACCTGTATAACCAAGACCTCTACCACTCATCTTAACCACCGGAACACCACAACTAGCAACAATAGGTGCAATTACTAAAGTAGTTTTATCACCTATTCCACCAGTAGAATGTTTATCAACAATAATTCCAGCATCCCCAAAATCTAAAATATCTCCACTATCAATAAAAATCTTTGTTAAAGCAAATATTTCTTCATCACTCATACCATTAATACAAATAGCCATTAGTAATGCTGACATTTGATAATCCTTTACAGTACCATTTAAATATCCATTAAATATAAAATCAAGTTCTTGATAACTAAGTTCCTTACCAAGACGTTTCTTATTTAGAACATCCACAACCACCATGTTATACACCTTCTACTCTTTTATCTTATACTAAGTTTAATATATCATAAATATATAAAAATTACTAGTTACTAGTTACTTTTATAAATAAAAAACAATCAGTTAAACTGATTGTAAATTACTTTTTCTTTTTACTTTTAATTTTTTTATTAGTACCAACAATTAATATTATAGGACAACCAAATAATACAACTAAAATTGGTACTGCAATTCTTAATAAAGAAATTACTTGATATAAAATAGATGTTTCAGGAATTGATAATGATACTGTAATTAGTGTTAAAAGAATCCACCATATAAACAAGTATAAAAATAAAATTCCTATTGATTTACCAACACTTATTTCCTTCTTATCTTTTTTACGAGCCATCTTGAAGCACCTCCTACTATACACATTATAACATACATTTATAAAAATTAAAGATATTTATTATTTGATGCAGCATTTAATCTATCATCTAATCTATCCGCAAAATCACTTTCATCACTATTAACAATCATCCAATCCATGGACTCAGCAAATAATAATATATCTGATAACTTATCATCAAAATCCTCATCAACAGAACTTCCTGCAATTGCTCTTAATTCTCTAATCTCATCTAACGGTAAACCTATACCAACAACTCGATCCAAAGGAATTTCACCATCACTTCTCCATTCATCAATTAAATCAGTAAATGATGCACTACTTTCATCTTCTAAGTCATGATAATGTGCAGTTTTCGCTGCCTCTATATCAGGAGAAATAATAAAACAAAAAGCATGATTAATCCATCCCTCATAAGCAGTACCCATTCTATCTCCACCAGTATAACTATGCTCATCATTTTTTCGATATAAACAAACATGTTCATATTCGTCTCCACTATATCCTACAGCACCTCTTGACTTAATCATCCCAGTATCCATAATTGTTAACATTGCTTCTAACGTTTCAATTTCTATTTTTTCTCCAACACCATGATAATAATATCTATCCACTTTAATCACCTAAACTTTTTTATAAAAATAGTACTTCCAATGATCATCATGAGCAATCATTTCTTCAATAAAAACAAATTTTCCATTTATTTTCTCTTCTATAAACTCTTTTGAAAAACCATATACTTCTCTATCATAATCTTGATTACCAATTGTCTTATAACTAGCATCTAGCTTTCCAATTTCATTACGCACCACCATACATAAATAACCATCATCATTTAAAATATCATATATTCTTTTAAAACATAGTTCTAAACTATCTTCTGGAATATGAATTATAGACGCAATAGCAACAATACTATCAAACTTACCTAAATAAGTCAAATCATTTAACATATCATCACAAAAAAACGCAATGTCATTATTTCTTTCTTTAGCAATATCAATACAATTTTTACTAAAATCAAGACCAACTGGATTAAGACCTAATTCTTTCATTCTACGAGTTTCATAGCCAGAATTACAGCCCAAATCCAAAACTCTAGCTCCATTAGGTAACATACTTGCAACTTTCTTTAAAAAAGGCATCATCATAGTATTATCATACCACTCATCAGTCCACATCATCGCAGTATCATCATAAAATTCTTTTACACCTTTTACATTATTTTTTTCCATTACCATTACCTTTTTCTCCATCATTAACTTTCTTATCTGACATTAATACATTAATAACTCTATTTCTAAGTTCATTTTCCCATTCTGGTATATTTAAATTTGGCATTGTTAAACCACCTAAACTAGAATCAGAAAAATGAGAAATATATTTCATACCAGTAGCCTCAGAATCTATTCCTTCAAATAACTCTTCAGTTACAGAATAACCATGTTTTTCTAATATTGGTAAGACAAATTCCTTATATTGAGAAACACTTACATCTAAAAAACCAGGAGTCGCATAAGCTCCACATGCTCTAAGTAAAAACATCATAGTGTCAACAGGCATATCAATATCATTTGCTTTATTATATTCAACCAAAGCAATTAATGCTTCATATTCTCTTTTCCACATTCTTCTTGCCATATATTTAGATTCAGAATGAAGTTGTGAACCAAATCTTCCAGTTAAAACCGAATAATCTTTCTCTTTCAATAATTCATTCAATTCCTTATTATCATGACTTTCTGGTAATCTATCTGATGGTCTATCCCATCCATAAGTACCATAAGGTTCTACTTTTTTACCCATATATAAAATCATATTATTAATAGCTAAATTCAAAGGAACACCATCATATTCAATAATCAAAGCATTAGGATTACTCTTTTGCAATTCCTCTCTTTCACCAAGTGGGCAAAATAATATATAATCATCACCAAGTTCAGCATCACCATCAATATAAGTATCTTCACTTTTTACATCTAAAATTTTACTTCTATCTAACTTATCAAGTCCTAGCATAACTGCATACTTATAGCTATCCCAATCATTACCAACACCATGATTTTCAACAGGACAATTAAGCGTAAAATGAATTGTATCACTACCACTAGGATAAAATACATGATGCATTTTATCAGTAGCTGGATCTCTAAATGTAATTTCTCCACCATCACCATTAGATTCCTTTGTTAATATCTTGTCACCAACTGGAGGAATTACTGTTTTGTGAACCGCAACCAAATCAGATATTTCTCTAAAAGGATGTGGATTATCCCTACTATTAGGCATATCTTTACCAAGTATTATTGCTGTATCATAAGGATTTATAACTAAAGGAATCTTTCCAGATTTAGCTAAAGAAATCATTTCTGATATAATTCTTTTACTTAAAATGATTCTTCCTGGATATTCCTCACTAAAAGCCTCAGAAATAAATAAATTATATTCATCAATTGCTTTTTCTTTTTCAGCATCGCTAATCAATGGCGAAGCCATAATTTCTTCAACTCTTCTTAATTTATAATCAATATATTCCTTAATCATAAATATCTCCTACTTTCACATAAATTATATCATAACAAATAAAAAAACAGATTATTAATCTGTTTTATTTACAAGAATATCCTGATAAGCTTCTCTTCTTAAATTCTTCAAAAGATAACCCTTTTACATTATATAAAGCATCATCATCAGAATCATACATATCTCCTAATTGACTTTTTAATTTAGAATAATCTAACTTTTCATAATCAACAGTTGTAGTTGCTTTAATAGAACTATCACTATGTTTTTCATAAGAAACACTTACACCTTCAACTGCATTTATAGCATCAGCTAATAGTTCTCCAAAAGATAATGTAAAATCAACTAAAGTTGGATCAGTCTCAATAATAGATGTTGACTTAGCACTTAATACTTTAGAACTATCATATGTCACAACCATTTCTTCTGTTGTCTTATATCCATCTTCATCTACTTCTTCATGTGTACAAGTTACGGTCTTCGTTGAAGAAAATAATCCACCAGAATTATTGCTTCCAGTAACATCACTACCACATCCTGTTAATAAAATAACTCCTAATAATAAACTAATTCCCAATAAAATCTTTTTCATAATTAATACTCCTTCTCTTATGATTTAATTATAATACAAAATGCATCAAATACCATAAAAACTTATTTTTATTTTACACAATCAATATAATAAAGTTTCTCTCCACACTTTAAATCTTCAACGTATATTGCACCAAACTTTTCATAATAATTATTTAAATCTGTTTTTAAATAAATTCTTTTATAGCCCAGTTTAATTGCTTCTTCAATTATCATTTCATTTAATACTTTAGAATAACCATTGCCTCTATATTCTTCTTTTACATACATAGTCGCATACCAAGGAGATAAATCTTTTCTTTCATCACCATCATATTTAAATAGTGAAATAAATCCAATAAGTTTTCTGTCTTCAACTATTCCCAAAACACTTATTACTTTATCTCCAGATAATATTAAATTTATCTTATCTTGTATTTCAATATTATTCTTAGGTTTTCCCCATTCCAATGCACACAATTCTACATATTCCTTTAAAAATGATAAATCCGTTTTCAAATCCACTTTAATCATATCATCACCATAATTATCATATCATAAAATACAATTAATAATCCATTAACAAACATAATATTAATATGTTATAATGAACATAGTGAGGTGAATAAAATGAGTTTAAAAGAAAGACTTATTAATTTAAAAAACAAATTACTTAGAAAAAAAGAAATGGAAAAACCAAAACCAAAATATAACATCGAAGAAAGTAATAAAAAACAATTAGAAAGAAAGAATCAACAATGTGATTCCTTAATTGAACAATTAGAAAATTCAGAACAACTTGTATATACAACAGAAGATAACGAACAAATAACTATATCAGAAGAAACAAAAGAACATTTTCTAACAGTATTAAGAGAATATAGAAAAGAAGACTTCATAAGATATACTATTTTTACTGAAGAAACAGAATATGCAAGTTTCAAATATTATTTAGACTCTGATGAAAAAGGTATTAGTTTAACATCGAGAACATATGACCATCCAATAGCCGCAGCATCACACAAACATTATTATAATCCAGCAGAAATGTTATATAGATTTTCATTGCTAGACGTTAATACAAAATCAGACAGCAAAGGAAGTTCAAAAAAATAAAAAAGCAGATTATTCATCTGCTTTTTCTTCTGGTTTTTTATTTGATAAAAATGTTATTTTTTCAGCAATAATTTCCATTAAATATTCTGTCTTATCATCTTTTTCAACTGTTCTTGATTGTACTCTACCTTTTACTCCAACAATATCTCCTTTTTCACAATATTCCTTAGTATTTTCCGCAATATTATCAAATGCAACACAATCAATAAAGTCTGTATCATAACCTCCTTCCATATTCTTAAAACTTCTTGGAATAGCCAAAGAAATAGTCGCTACCTTAACCCCCTTATCCGATTTATTAACAGTAATATTTCTAGTTAATCTTCCTACTAAAACTATTTGATTAAGTATATTATCACCTCCTTTCGAGAGGTATAATACTTTAATAAAAAGACATAATCAAATCACCAATTCTATAAATTAAAAATACTTTCAACCACAAAAAAATGAAATCTTCTAACAGAAAATTTCATTTTTATTATCATATTTTATCAAATAAACAACTTCACTACTTTTATAAATTTCTTTTAATTAGTTGGTTTAATTCAACTGCATATTCCATAGGAAGCTCTTCTCTAAATTTTTCTAAGAAACCTAGTACAATTAATTCCATAGCTCTCTCACGAGATATTCCTCTACTCATTAAGTAAAATAAATTATCTTCACTAATTTTTGAAACAGTAGCTTCATGTTCAATATTACTACTTATGTTATAGCAAGAATTAATTGGAATTGTATCACTCTTAGATTTCTCATCAAGTATTAAAGTATCACACTTAACATTAGCTACACTATTTACTGCATTAGTATCAATATATACTTTACCACGATATGTTGCATTACCACCATTTCTCGCAATACTCTTAGAAATAATATTACTTTTGGTATTCTTACCTAAGTGAATCATTCTAGCTCCACTATCTTGTTCTTGTCCTGAAGATGCAACAGATATTGTAATACAAGTCCCTTCCGAATTATCACCCTTTAATATACAACAAGGATATTTCATAGTAACTTTACTTCCAATATTACCATCTATCCATTCCATAGTACCATTTTCATCAACCATTGCTCTTTTAGTAACAAGGTTATAAACATTATTAGCCCAGTTTTGAATAGTTGAATAACGACACTTACTATTCTTACCAACATAAATCTCTACTACTGCTGCATGAAGAGATGATTCACTATAAGTTGGTGCAGTACATCCTTCTATATAATGTAAATCACTATTATCATCAACAATAATTAATGTTCTTTCAAATTGACCCATGTTCTTACTATTAATTCTAAAATAACTTTGAAGCGGTCTATCTAACTTAGTATTTTTAGGAACGTATATAAAACTACCTCCACTAAATACTGCTCCATTTAAAGCTGCAAACTTGTTTTCATCATTACTAACAATCTTTCCAAAATATTTTTCCACAAGTTCTGGGTAATCTTTCATAGCTCTTTCAATCGAAGTAAATACAACTTTCTTCTTTTCAAGCTCTTCAAGCATACTATGGTAAATTACTTCACTTTCATATTGAACACCCATACCACCTAAATGCTTTTCACTTTCAAGAACACCAAGTTCATCAAGTTCATCCACTACTGGTTTTAAAACACTATTCCAATCATTACTAATAGCATCATCTTTTTCATTCGATTTATAATAAACAATTTTTGAAAAATCAAGGTCAATATGAGGACCAAACTTAGGCATATCTATTTCATTAAAGTTCTTAAAACTTTTAAGTCTATAGTCTCTTACCCAATCAGCCTCATGCTTTTTATCAGATATTGCCTTAATTTTCTCCTCATCTAATCCTATTATTTCCATTTAAATCACCATTTCTATTTTGAATAGACTTTTTTTACTCCACGTTCTGCAAAAAAACTATCCATTTCTACTTTACTATGTTCATCTTTTACTTTTGTATCAACTAAAAGCATAATATCACGAGTACTTAACTTTCCTTGTTCTAATCTTCTTTCAATCAATTCAGCTCTATTATGAAAGTAATAACCACTTCTTAAAACGTAATCTTCAACTTCTTTAAGGCTTACCTCATCCTTATGAAAAACACGTTTAAAATCAACATCAGAAAGTAACCAAGCTTCTCCCGTTGCTTCTTCACCACATACATGTTCAATCTTAGTTCCAAAATAATCTTCAGTACTATATGCATTTGTTGTATTAGGTATTCTTCTATATATTGGAGCTAATTCTCCTGGATTTAATACATTAATATATGTATCTCCTCTATTTAATAAAACAACTCTTGAAACAGCATCAGTATATTCTAATCCATTATGTTCCTTATCAAAATATCTTACATCTGCTACTGTTAAATCTTTTACTTTAATCATCTTTTTTCTCCTCCAGCATCTCTCTTATTGCAACACTTGGTAATAATGCACAATTCTTTCTATTTGGTTGTTTACAAATTTCATCATACACATTAAGTTCCCCAAGTATTTCACTATCATATTCTTCTTCATTAATCATCTTACGATAATTATCTATAATTAAATTTACTTCTTCTACTTTCTTTCCAATTAAACTTCTGATCATAATTGAAGTAGCCGAAGTACTAATAGCACAAGCTTCTCCATCAAATCTTATATCCTTTACAATTCCATCTTCTATCTTCATCATAAAATCAAGATTATCAATACAACTCTCACTATTAGTATTAACTTTCATATAACTTTCATCTTCAATTAATCCTCTATTCATCGGATCTTGATAATTATCTAGTATTATTTCTCTACGTAAATTACTATCCATAATACCTCCTATATAACTATCTTAAATATATCTTCACTATTTTTTAAAACTTCAATAAGTTTATCAACATCATTTTTATCATTATATAAATACATACTAACTCTAACAGTATTTTTAACACCTATTTCATCCTTAAGCATCTTAGTACAATGATTTCCAGCTCTAACATAAATATTATAATTATTTAAATAAATTGAACTATCTTGGGCAAAAACACCATCAATATTAAATGCTAGTATACCACTTTCACTATTCTCATTATAAATTTTAATATTAGGAATATTCTTTAACTCACTAACTAAGTACTTTTTAAGTTCCATCTCATGTTTATGAATATTATCTATTCCAATATTCTCTAAATATAAAATAGCTTCTCTAAGACCAATTACTTCTGCAATCGCAGGAGTACCTGCCTCAAACTTAGTAACTCCCTTTTTCAATTCATAAGAGTTATCTTCCTCAAAGAAATTATTCATTCCCCCACCATAACATAACGGTTCCATATCATTTAAATATTTCTTCTTTAAAACTAAACATCCTACTCCAGTAGGTCCACACATCTTATGTCCAGAAAAGCTTAAAAAATCTATATTACTATTTTTAAAATCAACCTTCATGTGAGGCACACTTTGTGCACCATCTACACAAAAGTAAATATCTTTTTCTTTACAAATTTTACCAATACTTTCAATATCTCTAACATCACCAATTACATTAGTAACATGAGCAATAGAAATAACTTTAGTCTTATCAGTAATACTTTTTCTTACACTTTCTACTGTTAAAGAATAATCATTATCAAGTTCCATATACTTAATAACAATCCCCTTCTTTTCACTAAGTTTTATCCAAGGAAGAACATTTGAAGCATGTTCACTCTTAGTAAGTAGCACTTCATCTCCCTTATTTAAAACTTTCTCCATATATCCAAATACAACCATATTTATAGACATTGTTGTACCACTAGTAAAAATAACCTCATCACTATCAGAATTAATAAATTTAGAAACAACTACTCTAGTATCATCATATAGTTTATTAGTCTTAATAGCTGCATCATAATCTCCCCTATGAATATTGGAAGTATGTTTAGTATAATAATCAATCACACTATTAACAACACATTTAGGTTTTAAAGTTGTTGCACCATTATCAAAAAATACAATATCATTATCTAACATTGTAAAATCTTCTCTATGCATATCTTCACCTCCTAAATCTTTTCAATTTCATCTAAAAATAACTTTATTTTATCCTTTTCAATACTATCACTATTAATTAGAAAACCATTTAACAATAATCTATAAGCAACTTCTCTGCTTATACCTCTACTCATTAAATAAAACATTGCCTCATCTTTAAATTTACCAATATAAGCAGCATGATTACTATCGACATCATAATTATCTATTAATAAATTAGGACAAATTGCACTTTTACCATTATCCATATTTATAATTTGATTATCCTGATTACAAATACATTTACTACTATTTTTTAAAACAACCCCATCAACATAATACATTAACTTATTACAAAATACATTAACACCATGATTATATAATTCACTATGAGTATTTTTCTTTAAATGATTAACTTTAATACTAAACTTATTATCATCATAATTAATATTATTATAGTAATAATCAAGTCTAACTCCTTCTTTATCTAAATCAATAATAACTTCACTGCTACTATTAATTGAAAAATGATAAATAATTGTATCTTCTTTTATATTATATTTATAATTCTTATTTTCGTTATCTTCAACAATATATATTACCTTAGACATTTACACCAGATCCTATTCCTAAATAACCATCCTTTTCAACAGTAAACGCTAAATCAATATTACCAGTTTTTTGGATTTTTCCATCAACCATAACATGAACATAATCTGGTTTAATATATTCAAGTATTCTAGGATAATGTGTAATAATTAAAATACTTGTTTCAGGATTTTCCTTAATATATTCATTAATATTTTCACAAACAATTCTTAAACTATCAACATCAAGTCCAGAATCTAATTCATCTAAAATAATAAACTTTGGTTTTAAAACCTTTAATTGTAAAACCTCATTCTTTTTCTTTTCTCCACCACTAAAACCTTGATTTAAAGATCTATGTAACATATTACTATCAAGACTAACACTCTTCATAGCACTATCCATATCTTTAATAAAAGAATATAAATTTACTTTTTCACCAGTAATTTCACCTTTAGCAGTTCTTAAAAATTCACTATTAGAAACGCCCTCAATTACAGTAGGATCTTGCATGCAAAGAAAAATACCCTTCTTTGCTCTTTCATTCACTTCCAATGAAACAATATTATCATTATCAAATAAAATATCTCCACCAGTAACTTCATATCCATAATGTCCCATTAAAACTTTAGCTAAAGTACTTTTACCAGTACCATTAGGTCCCATAATAGCATGAATCTCTGAACTATTTATTTTTAAAGAAAAATCTTTTAATATTTCAATTTCTTTATCTTTAACCTTAGCATTTAAATGATTAATTTCTAACATCTTGCTCATCTCCATCTATAAATATATTTTGTACTAAAATCTACCAAAATATAAAATCACTTATATTCTATCACAAAAGAGATAACTATACAAAAAAAAGATCACCGAAATGATCTTTTTTTATTAATATTTTTAATTATTGATCTAATAAAGTTTGAGCATCTGCTAAAATTCTAACAAGTTCTTCTTTACCTTCAACTTGTGGTCTTAAAGATTCAAGTTCTCTTGATTGACTAGCAATAACTTTATCTTGATCACGAACTTTATTTTCTAATACTTCAAGTTTTGCTTCAAGTTTAGTAACTATTGTTTCGTAGTTCTTTAATTTATTCTTTAAAACTTCAGCATCTCTTAATTGCCCTCTTGCTTTATCAACAACTTTCTTATAAGCTGCAGCCGCTTGATCTAATTTATCTTCATAAGATGCAATTACTTGTTTTTGACTCTTATTTTGTCTAATTAAATTAGTCATTGTAGAAGCAACATCTTCAATAATTGAATCCTTTGCTCCACCAACTTTATAACTAAAGTCATTATAACTATCATCTACATCAATCTTATCAGCATGTACTGTTGAATCAGCAAATATATCAGATTCTAAATCTACATCAAATAAATCATTTTTAAAATCTGAAACTACATCTTCAACTGGTAAATCTTCTTCAACATCAGTATATACATCTTCTGTAGATCCAACTTCTTCATTAAAGTCAAATTCCATTAATTTATCATCAGTAGTTTCAACTGTATCTTCAACAATATCTTCTGAAACAACTTCACTTTCTTCACTAAGAGCATTAGCAAAAGCTTCATCCATTGCTTCACTAACTTCATCTACAGGAGCTTCTTCTGTTACTTCAGTTTCAACATCTGCTGTTGGAATTTCTTCTTCAACTGGAACTTCATCAGCAACAACTTCTTCTGGAACTGTCTCTTCAACCGCAGTTTCTGGAACTGCACCTTCAACAGGAACATCTGCAGTAACTTCTTCTGAAACAAATTCTTCTTCTGGAACAACTGTTCCTTCAAAAGCCATATCAGAATCTAAATCAGTTGGAACATCAACTGGAGTTTCTTCAGGAACTACAGCATCGTTTACTGCTCCTTCGGCAACCGGTGCTTCTGTTACTGCTTCTCCAGTAACAACTTCATCTGTATTTTCAACAGGTAACTCTGTATTTTCTTCTACAGGATTATCAACTAAACTTTGATCTAATTGAAGTGGATCATCAACTTCAACAACCTCTTCTTGAACTGTTTCTTCTTGATTAATTGAATCAGGAATAACTGAAATAGGTTCTTCTGAATCATCATCCTCTTCATCTTCCTCAACTTCTTCAGTTGGAGTAACTGCCTCAGTTGAAGTATGAACCTCTGCAGTACTTGCATCAACAACAGAAGGTTCTACAGGAAGTGGTTCTTCTACTGAAGCACCATCCATTACTGACTCAAAGTCCTTTTCAGTAATATCAGCGGCATTAAATCCAACAACTTTTTCTTCTGCTTGCATAGCACCATCAATAGTTTCTTGAGTTACTTCAGTATTTTGAACATCTAAAGGTGCTTCTTCTGCTTGAGCAACAAACATACGATTTGTAATTGAATACTCTAAAACAGGAGAATCTGCTGTATTTTTACTTAAATATAATGTTTCATTATTTTTAATTGCAATAAAACTAAAATATTGGTTATCTAATATATTATTACCACTATAATCACAAACAGTAGCCTCAGAAAATTGATCATTAAAAATAAATCTTCCCTCTGGCCCCATCTTAGCATTTATCTTTTCTTTAATACCTGCAGGTGTAGTAACAAGTTTTGTTGCTGCTAAAGGATCACTTCGCATACTATTAGCTTCAACAACACTTGGTGTAGTTGAATTAGCAACTTCAACTAATAAAAGCCCATCCATAATTGGCTTTATTGATTTATTTTCAAATGGAATAACAACTGTTCCATTCGCATCAATAACACCAATAGATGATGCTACTACAACTGGGTCTATTGCTTCTACTAAAACTGTTGATGCAATAATATTACCATTTGACATAGAAGTATTATCTAAAAAATAATATTGTCTACCCTCTTCTGTTAATCCATAAGTACATAAAATGTCATTACGATCCTTATATTTTACTAATCCTTTTTGTATTTGCATATTAATACACCACCCAATTTTACTCTTCTTTTTTACCCTATTATATACCTTATATTAGCACAATTACTCTTTTTATACAACACCAATTTTCAAAAATTCGCAACTTTTCTCCACCATTTGCAAAACACTAAACAATAAGATACAATTATCTTGGTGATAATATGAATGAAGGACAAAAATTAACCCTACAAATGTCAATATTTTTCCTAATAAGTTTTGTACTTTTAGGTACTTTAGTTATAAAAGAAAAACAAAATGTTCTATTTTTACCAAAAATAGAAACATCAATAACAAACTATATTTCAGAAAAATATAAGGATTTAGATATAAATAAATCAAAAATAATAGAAAAAGACGATATATTTAAAATGAAAGTAACCAATAACAAAAATAAAAATCATTACTTTTATATAACTTATTCTAAAAAAAATATCACAGATACATATAAAACAGATTATTTAGAAGGAAAAACAATATTAAATCATCTTAGTGATAAATTAGAAAAAGATATTGAATCAAAAACAAACAAAAAATATGAAATAACATTTGATAATACATTGAATAATTATTCAAATAAAGTACAAGATAAAATATTAGAAGAAGACATAAATACTTTAAAAATATATACTGCAGAAAAAGAAATTGCAACTACATGGGATATAGAAACAATAACAAATAAAATATCCGACACAATGTCTACTCTAGATAAAAATAACTTTACGCCAAAAAATTACACAATCACTATAACCAATATAAATGATATAACTACATCAATAAAAATATATAATTTAAAAAGTTCTTTACTAGAAAATAACAAATTACATATTATAATAAATGATATAATAAATAACAAGCAATCAAGTATTATAAAAGAAAATAAAATCACATATGAATATTTAAATTAGGAGGTATATTATGAACGATTGTATTTTTTGTAAAATTATTAAAGGAGAATTACCATCAAAAACAGTATATGAAGACGATTTAATCAAAGTAATTATGAACATCAATCCAACTACAAATGGACATCTACTTGTTCTACCAAAAGAACATTATGTAGATATATTCGATATTGATGAAAAAATCATTAATCATAGTTTTAAAGTAATTAGAGATACACTTTATCCACTACTAAGAGATAACCTAGGCTGTGAAGGAGTAACATTATCAGAAAACAATTTACTTGGCCAAGAAGTGCATCACTTCCATATCCATGTAACACCACGTTATCAAAACGATTTAGTTGACTATATATATAATAAGGATAACTTAGAAGACTTAGATACAGTATTTGAAAAATTACAATAATAAAAATACCAAGATAATTTCTTGGTATTTTTTTTAGCACCCTAATGTGCCTCCTAAAATAATAGCTAATAAAATATATAAAACAATAACTAATACAAAACCATTACCTCTGCCACAAGAAGCATTGTTTGTAGAATTACACATTAAAATACACCTCCTTAAATATTAGCACCTAAAATAATAATTAAAAGAATAAATAATACTAAAACTATTGCGGAACCAGAAACATGATTATTCATAAAACTTCCTCCTTTTTATATGCTTTCAAAATATTCTATGGTAAAAGCACAATTTGTGTGATAATTCTTTTATATTTATTGCACTAAAAAAAAATTTTTGTTATTATAAATAATTGTATAGGAGGAAAAATTATGAAAAACAAAAAGATAATTTTAGGAATGTTCAGTCTTTTATTAATTTCTCTATTCGCAACAGGATGTAAGCAAGAAATTGAAATCAAAGATGGTTCAAAAGTTGCAGTTCAATTAGATGGTGTAAAAATCACTGCTACAGAATATTATGAAAAAATAAAAGAATCAAATGTATCAATCTTAGTTGATATGATAGATAAAGCTTTATTTGAAAAAGAATATCCAACTACAGAAGATGAAGATAAAGAAGTAGAAAATCAAATATCTCAATTAAAGAAAAATTATTCTGATGAAGATACTTTCAAACAAGTATTAACACAATACTTTGGAGTAGAAACAGAAGAAGAATTAGAAGAAATCTTAAGATTAGAATACAAAAGAAATCAAGCTGTAGAAGACTATATCGCAAAAAATCTATCAGATAATGAAATTGAAAAATATTACAAAGATGAAATTTCTGGAGAAGTAAAAGCAAGTCATATCTTAATTATTCCATCAGTATCAGATGATGCAGATGAAGATGAAATTGCTGAAGCTGAAGCACAAGCTTTAAAAACAGCTAAAACTGTTATTAAAAAATTAAACGAAGGAGAAGACTTCGCAAAACTTGCTAAAAAATATTCTAACGAAGAAGCAACAGCAACCAAAGGTGGAGACTTAGGATATTTTGAACTTGATGAAATGGTAGATGAATTCTCAAATGCCGTTAAAGAATTAAAAGTAAAAGAATATACTAAAGAACCAGTTAAATCTCAATTTGGTTACCATATCATCTTAAAAACTGGAGAAAAAGAAAAACCAGAATTAAAAGATGTTAAAGAAGAAATCAAAGAAAAAATTACAAAGCAAAAATTAAGTTCTGATGTAACTCTTTACTATCAAACACTAATCGATATTAGAAAAGATAATAATATCAAATGGAATGATACAGTAATTGAAAAACAATATAATGAAATCATGGATCAATTACTAGAAGCTGCAAAACAACAAGCAGAACAACAATAATAAAAAGATTCGATTAAATCGAATCTTTTTTCTTATATAAAATTATATTATCTTTATTAAAAATATTTTCGTAATTATCGTTATAATGTAAATAAGTATTAATTGGATACTTTTCAGATACAAGGAAATAATCAAAATCATATTTCTCAATCAATTTAATATAGTCTCCTTGTAACATTGATATATTACTATAATCACTTAAATTATATCGAGAATATAAATCAGCTCTTCCATCAACAAATACTGATATATCATTATAAATTAATTCTCCACCATAATCATACATATTGAAAAGTCTTTCTGGGCTTTCTTTTTTTATTATATTAATCATTTCATCATCAATAAAGTTTTTCTTATATTCTTTATTTAACAAACTATAATTTGTAATAAAAATTCCTAAGAATATTGCTCCAAGCATAAATAAAATTCTAGTAGTTCCTCTATCAACTTTTCTTTCTGGAATATAATTAAATACTACATAACTCATTAAAATATAAGTATAACCCCAAAACCTAATACTTTTTAACCCTAGAAAAACAGCTATACCAAATAAAGTTAAATCAATAAACTTTATTTTTTCTTTACTAAATAAAAGTACACCTGCAATAAAAACAATTAATATAAAATATGGATAATGATTAATATTACTTATTGTTGTTGGTTGCCATTCACTAATAAAGTTAATCATCACCGTATCTATAATATTTGAATAAGGATATAAAAGCATTCTTACTCCATGAGGATTTATACAAATAACTAAAGCACACATAAGTGCTACACTTAAATATTTTAGTATTTGTTTTTTATTAATTCTTTCAGATTCAATTTTTGAAAACTTAAACTTAAATAATCCTATAATCACAAAAACCAAACAAAATATATAACTTAAATTACTAGAACCACCATGAAAGTTAGCCCAAAATAACGTCACTAATGGTAAAAAATAAATTTTCTTTGATTTCTCATTTTTAAATAAATCATATAAAAACCAAATTGCTAGAGCTAAAAAGATAAAACTAATCATATGTGGTCTTGCTTGTATAAAAACACAAAATATCAAGAAAGCCACAATCCAAACTAATGAAAAAATAATATTTTTCAAGTAATTCTTTCTATTACTAAAAAATAATATTAGCAATAAACCAGTTATACAAATAAATGGATAAATAAACAAATGAGCATTTCCAAATAAATATTTTAGTAAATAAATAAGATAGTCAAATGCCCACTCATGTGACATCCAATACTTTCCATTCATAAACCAAGAAAATATATCTTTCATTAATATTTCCTTATTATTAAACATGTACTCTCCTGCTTTTATATGCCAAAAGTAATCACTTTCCTTATGAAATAATAAAGTCATAAACAATGAAAAACATATAAGCAAAAAACTTATCCCAATAGTATATTTATGTTTCTTAAACCATTCCCTAATCTTCATAATATAATCCTTTCTGATAAAGTTTTTCCTTAATTTTATATTCAAGTTCTTTACCTTCATACTTACGACTTAATTTTTTATAAAGTTTTTCATATTCATGCTTCGCAAGTTCTTTATCATTAGAAAAATCATAATCATTAACAACTTTAGAAATAGTTAAAGTATCATAACCAAGATTAACTAAATCATTAACTATCTTTTTCTTTAAAACACTCCCTCCTCTATTTCTATTACTGTTATAAAGTCTATTCGCCACTTTTCTAATTTTTTCAAGTTGAGTTTCTTCATCAAACACTTCAAGTTCTTCATCAATTATATTTGAATCCACCCTATGTTCCCCTAACTCTCTTCTTATCTTATATGGACCATTATTTGTAGTAATAATTTTATTATTAATAAAACTTTTCACAAAACTACGATCATTTAAATATCCTTGACTTAACAATTTCTCAATTGCTTTATCAACCATCTCAATAGGATATTCTTTCTTCAATAAAGTCTCTTTTAAATCATAAACACTTTTAAATCTATGATTAATACTCTCAAGTCCTACATGATAAACATCACATTCCTGATTAAATAACTCAACTTCCACTATATCCTTTTCAAGTATCTCTTTCTTTAAAAGAAGTTCAAATTTCAAAATTGCATCTTCATATAACAAAAGTTCCCTACCATCATCTAAATAAATTTTATATCTACCTTTAGTTGTCTTTTTATATTTAATAATTTTCATGTTCATCACCTAACTTAAGTATATCAAACTTTTTAAACAAAAAAAAGGAGACTACTCTCCTCTTTTTGCCACCTTGATTAAGCCTTCAGAGACCTCCTCAAGAGCCCTTCCAATATTCTTTTTGCATTTGTACTCGGATTCAGGCATTTGTAGATATCCATCTTTTGCTATTTGTTTACTTCTTCTAGCTGATATGTGAACCAACTCATATTTTGAATCAACTATATTAAGTAATTTGTCGATAGAAGGATAAATCATTCGTATCACACTCCCTATTATTAGAATAAAACACCCTAATAAAATAATCAACAAACCTTACACAATTAGACACTTTTATTTACAAATGCACTTTACACTATACAAGTTGTATTTCTATCCCAACAACTCCATACTTTTCTTGCTCTTCTTTAGAATAATATAATTCCATATCTTCAGGTTTTGCTTCTTCATCTTCTGCATATCCCATAGACACTTTATCGAAATCCTTATATAAATCAGCAAAACTATTATAAGTATGTAATGCAACTACTTTAGTTACTTGCTTTTCACCAGTTGCTCTACTAGTAAATTCTATTTCATCTCCAACTTTTATTTCTTGTCTTTTTTCATCATAAAGTCTTAATTCAATAGTTTTAGTACCAGCTTTAATTAACTTAAATGGTTCATCATGTAATCTCATTTCATGCTTCATTATAATCACCTCTAATCATTTATTTTAACTGCAAGTTCTAATGCTAAAAGCATAACTTCCTTCTTTTTATCAATATTAGTAAGTCCAGATAAACTTCTCTCATCCCACTCTGTACTATCTAAATTATCACCTGCATAATA
>JAGARQ010000042.1 GCA_017622175.1 Bacilli bacterium
TGATATTTATATGACAATTTGGATGCTAAGGTATGATTTTGGATGCAAAACAAAATTATGCATGCTGCGGAGATGCTTGTTTTAGGGACAAGTGTCTCTTTTTTATTATTTTAGAAGGAGGAATTTCTGATTAAAAAATTAGAGATTATAAATGTGTGATATAATTTGTTTAGGTGAAAGTTTGATGGTTAATTTTTATTTAGATGTTCCTTCATTAAAATGGAAAGATGAAATAGTTGATTATGTTAATGAACTGGTTATGTATAAATCTGATATTAATGGTATTGAAACATTAACTAAAATAATAGATGGTTATAGTTTTGATGATGCTTTAGAATATTGTTTAAATCTTTCTGATGAAACGTTTAGTAAGAGTTTGGCTAAGCCTTTAGTAAAAACATTTTTACTAATTAGAAAAGAAGATGAAAGAGTAGTTGGGGCATTAAATATACGTTGGAATTATCCTGGAACAGTTACTAAGTTTACTGGGAATATTGGTTATGGGATAAGACCTAGTGAGAGAAGAAAAGGATATAATAAAATTAATTTATATTTAGGGTTAATTGAAGCTCATAAGATTGGATTGAATCATGTTAAATTAGTTTGTGAAAAAGATAATATTGCATCAGTTAAAACAATAGAAAGTTTAGGTGGGAAATTAGAATTTAGTGAGATTGATCCTGATGATAATGTATTAACTAATGTTTATAGTTTTGATGTTTTAGATACTATTCATAGGTATATAAATTATTTTAATTAAGTTTGTAGTCTGGAGTAGTCCAGTCTTTTTTTATGATATAATATTTATGGTGGTTAATATGAAAAAGATAGTTACATTATTTTTAATATTTATAATGACTTTTACGATAGATGTTTATGCTGTTGAATTTAATATTAATTCTAATCATGCGATACTTTATAATTTGAATGATAATAGTGTTTTATATGAAAAAGGTAGTAAAGATAAAACAAGTATTGCTTCCATGACTAAAATTATGACTGCTATTGTAGCAATTGAAAATATTGAAAATCTTGATGCGAAAGTAAAATTAACGTATGCGGATTTTGCTGGTCTTGCGGAGGCAAATGCTTCTGTTGCGGGATTTAGATCTGGTGAGGAGGTTACTTATCGTGATCTATTATATGGTCTAATGCTTCCATCTGGTGCAGATGCTGCGCAAAGTTTAGCAAGAAATATTGGCGGTTCAGTTGATGCATATATTGGATTAATGAATCAAAAAGCTGTAGAACTTGGCTGTAGCAATACACATTTCATTAATACAACTGGGCTTGATCATGCGGAGCATTATTCAACTGTTGAGGATGTTGCGAAGATTTTTCAATATGCCATTAAGAATAAAGAGTTTTTAGAGATTGTTAAATCGAAAACTTATACAACTAGTAATGGTAGATTAAAGTTTACTAGTACAATTGAAAAAGCAAAATCAAGATATGGTTTAAGTATGGATTATGTTTTAGGTGGTAAGACTGGAACTACAGGAGATGCCGGGTATTGTTTAGCGACAATTGCGAATTATAATGGAGTAGACTATATGTTAGTTACTGCGAAAACGGTATTTCCATCAAGTAGACCACTTAATTATTTAGATGCGAAAACAATTTATGAATATTTTATGAATAATTATAGTTATAAAAATGTTTTATCTGAAAAGGATAAATTAGTTAGTATTAAAACTAAGTATGCCAAGAATGATAAAGTTGATTTTTATGCTAATAAAGAATTAGATATGTATTTAGAAAATACATATAAGAAAGAAGAATTAATTTATAAATATTCTGGTATTGAAGAAATACCATATGATATGGAGAAGGGGACTAAGTTAGGTAAAGTAGAAGTGTTTGATAAAGAAACATTACTTACTACAGTTGATATTGTATTAGAAGAAGAACAAGAATTTGATCTTATGAAATATATTAAAGCTAATAAATTACAAGTAGGTGGAATTATTTTATTTATAGTTTTATTACTTGCAATAATTATTAGACTTATTTTTAGAAAGAAAAGAAAAAGAAAAGTTAGGAGAAATTAATATGAGAAATAGAGAATATATAGATTATACATATAAACATAGAAAAGTAGTTATGTTACTTGCAGAAAAATATTTTGGAGGAAATGAAGCTTTACTTGCACAAGTAGAATTACATGATTTAGATAAATTATTTATGTATTTATTTTATGATAAGAAAGTTGCTTCAAAACTTCATAGAGAACAAAATGCGCATCATGCTAATGATATAGAAAAGACTGATTTAGATTATATGGAAATGGTATTAGATTGGGAAAGTGCAAGATATACTAAACCAGATAAACCATTAAATGCATTTGATACGTTATATGCTTATTATCCAGAAATGGAAGATGTAATTTTACCAATATTACAAGATATGGGTATAGCAGAAGCTAATACACCAATGGAAGAAGATATTTTTAAAGCAGCTCAAGAAATGGGTGAGCCAACAACTGCTGATATAGAAAAAGAATTAACTAAAGGTGTTAAAGTATATTTAAAAACTAAGAGGACAGATAAATAGTAATTTGTTGAAATGTTAAATATCTTTGCGATAGTTATAAATATCTTTGGTAGAATTGCAAATACTATTTATAATACAATTTTTGTGAAAGGAGAAAAATTATGGAATTAAATAAAAATATTTATAATTTAAGAAAAGCAAAAGGATTTTCACAAGAATATATGGCAGAACAAATAAATGTATCAAGACAAACAATATCAAATTGGGAGTTAGGAGAAACATCTCCAAATCCAGAACAATTATTATTGCTTTCAAAAACACTTGAAACTAGTGTTGATAACCTTTTAGGTAATGAAATGAGTTTTAAAGATAGTAATGACAAATATAATTATATTTATTTAGGTTCAATGATAGTTTGTGGTAGTATTGCAGGAATATGGGCTTTTACTGCTAATAGATTTAAATTGAGTGAGATGGCTTTAATTATAATTGGTGGAGTTGCAATTGGTTATGGAATTGGTTTAGTTGTTAATGGTGTATTAAAAAAGCTAGAATGGAAAAATTCTACTACTAAAGAAGATAATCGTAAAACTTTAAAGAAAACTAGATAACAAATTACAA
>JAGARQ010000043.1 GCA_017622175.1 Bacilli bacterium
AAAAAGCAAGTTCAAGATGAATTGAATTTGCTTTTTTTGTCGTTTGCATAAGTTTTTTTATTATGTTAGATTAGAAAACTGGAATATTTAGTTACTAGTGTCTACCTTCTTTTAATTGAAAGGAGGTTTGAGTGTTGAAGATTAGAATATTTGTCATAAATGTTTTGAAGTATGTTTCACTCATTTTATTTCTAGCGCTTCTTATTATAATTGAAATAAAAAAATGACACTTAATTCAATTGTGAATTAAATGTCTTACCCAAAAGGTAGACATTCAGATAACTGAATGTTCCCTTGATTTAATTATATTACTATTTATTTTGATTGTCAAAAGAGAAATATTTAGTCTTTTAAAAATGATTTTAATATGTTATACTTTTCTAGCGAATATAATTAGATGGTGAGAAAATGAGATTAGATAGGGAAGAAAAAAAGTATAAAGATATAAAGTTAGCTAGCATATTAGGAATTATTGGAAATATATTTTTACTTATTATTAAGGGTATTGTTGGTATTATTAGTAATAGTCAAGCAATGATTGCGGATAGTGTGAATAGTGCTGGAGATATATTATCTTCTGTAATGACTTATATTGGTAATAAGATAGCATCTAAACCTGGAGATGATGATCATAATTTAGGACATGGTAAAGCAGAATATATTTATTCAATGCTTATTAGTATAGCAATGATGGGAACTGCTTTAATTATTTTAAAAGATTCTATTTTAGTTATTATTAATAATCAAAAATATAATTTTTCTATTTGGTTAGTTATTGTATGTTTGATTACTATTATTACTAAATTAGGATTATTTACTTATACGTATAGTCTTTCTAAAAAGTATAATAATTTACTTATCAAAGCTAATTCAAAGGACCATATATGTGACTGTTTTGTGACTGGAGCCAATCTTATTTCTTGTTTACTTACATTAATTGGTATTTATGTATTTGATGGTATTGTTGGTATTGGTATTAGTATATGGATGCTTATTACTTATTTAAAAATATTTATTGAAAGTTATCATGTACTAATGGATAAGGCAATGGATGAAAAAACAAAACAACAAGTATATGAAATTGTTAAAGAACATAAAGAAATAATTAAAACAAATCATTTTAATTCAACTCCAGTTGGTTATAAATATCAAATTTCTTTAACTATATTTGTTGATGGAAATTTATCTACTTTTGAAAGTCATGATATTGCAAATAGATTAGAAAAAGAAATTATTAAAAGAATAGATAGTATTTATTTAGCAGTAATTCATGTTAATCCTATGGATATTAAAAAGACTAAAAAATAGTCTTTTTTTATGTTATTATAAAGTTAGAGGTGATACTTATGAAAAGAATGAATGTTATAGCGGTATATAGTCCTGATATGACAAAGTTATTAATGTGTAAAAGAACTAAGAATCCATATATGGGTCTTTATAATTTAGTTGGTGGAAAGATTGAAGTTGAAAATGATGATTTAAATGAGGCATATCGTGAATTAAAAGAAGAAACTAATATTGGTAAGGAGGATATTGATTTAACTCATGTAATGAGATTTACATATTATCAAGCTGGACTTGAGTTGGAAGTTTTCTATGGTGTTTTAAAACATGATGTAGAACTAATTGAAGAAGTTAATAAACTTGAATGGATTGAAATTGAAGGAGAAGATTTCTTTGATATGAAAAAATATGCTGGAGAGGGTAATATTGGTCATATGTTAGAATGGATCAAATATGATATGAATAAGTAATGAAAATATTAATTGTTGGGATAGTAGCAAGTGGAAAAACTACTTTAGCTAGAAAACTTTCAAAGTTACTTGGAATATGTCATTATGAAATAGATAGTGTTGTTCATGATGATATAAATAATATTAAAAGAAGTGAAAAAGAACAAAAGAAAATATTTAAAGAAATTAATAAAGAAGATAATTGGATAATAGAAGGAACTCTTAGGAAACATTTATTTTACTTATGTGAAATGGCAGATAAAATTATATATTTAGATGTACCTGTTAAAGTTAGAAAGAGAAGGATATTTACTAGATTTGTTAGACAACTTTTTGGAATTGAGAAATGTAATTATACTGTGAACTTGAAAATGTTGAAACTTATGTATAAGTGGACTAATGATTTTGAGAGGGATAAGAGTGTTTTTGAGGAAAAGTTGTTTACATATAGAGATAAAGTTAGTGTTGTTAGTGATGATAAATTAATGTTATAATTTATTTATATAAAGAGGAGGTGTATTTATGTTTGATTTAATGTTTGTTTTAGTTCCTATTCTTGCAGTTTGTATTTTTGTTTTTGTAATTTGTATGATGTTTGTACCTGGTTTAAGATCTAAGTTTATGGGACATCAATTAAAGATGCAAAAGAGAATGTTAGAGGATAACAAGGAAACTATTCAAGATATCGGTAAGATTACTGGAGAAATTGGAGTTAAGACTGCTAAAGGTGTTCTTGATGAAAATGAAGATGATATAAGACACGTTGTAGGTAAAACTGCTGATATTAGTAAAGATGCTATTACAACTACTACAAGAGCAATTAAAAAGGGTCTTACTGAAGATGATGGTGTTTATTGTAAACATTGTGGTGAAAGTATAGATAGTGATTCTACTTTCTGTAAAGCATGTGGTAAGAAACAATAATTAAAGACTATTTTAAATAGTCTTTTTTCTTGGTATAATATTAATACTTTGGAGTGATTAGATGTTAGAAGAATTAGTTAAAAAGTATGATAAGATGCAAAAGAAGTATGGAGATCCAAAACTTGATTCAATTAATTTTGGAGGTTGTACTGATAATCCTGATGTTTGTTTTGTATTTATGAATCCTACTGCTAGAAATGTAACTTCTAGTAAAGAATGGAAGGGGATAAAATCCCCATGGGTAGGTACTAAGAATGTTTGGACTTTATTTAATAAACTTGGTTTAATTGATGATGAAATTTATACTAGAATTCGTAGTATAAAGGGAAGTGAATGGACTTATGAATTTGCTGAAGAAGTATATAGTCAAGTTGCAAAGAATAAGTTTTATATTACTAATTTAGCTAAATGTACTCAAGTTGATGCAAGACCTCTTCCTGATAGTGTTTATAAAGATTATTTAAATTTATTTATAAAAGAAATGGAAATTGTTAAACCAAAAGTTATTATTTTATTTGGTAATCAAGTATCTTCTGTTGTACTTGGGGAAAAGATATCTGTATCACAAGTTAGAAAGAAAGAGTTTTTATTAAAAAATAAGTTTAAGTGTTATTCTGTTTTTTATCCTGTAGGTAACGGTAGTTTTAATGTTGATAAGTCAATTGAAGATATTTTATATATAATTAATTCTCAAAAGAAGTAAAGTTATGTTATAATTATAGAAGTTAAGGAGTTGGTTAAAGTGAATGAGCAATTAACAGGAGAAAATATTAAATCTAAACGTATAAGTGTTTTAAAAACTTATGGTGAAAATTTATCTGAAAAGTCTTATATTACTAATCCAGCTATTGGTAGAGATGAACAAATTAAACAAATGATTTTAATTTTACTTACTCCAGATAAGTCTTGTTGTTTAGTTGGTAAACCTGGTGTTGGTAAAACTGCTACTGTTGAAGGTCTTGCTTATCGTATTCAAAGAGGAGAAATTCCTGATGTATTAAAAGATTATAGAGTTATTAAATTAAGTACATCTGCGATGATTGGAGTTGACCCTGTTACTGGTGAAGCTAAGATTCAAATTTTACTTGATGAGTTAAAGAATGAAACTAATTTAATTTTATTTATAGATGAAGTTCATACTTTGATGGGGGATGGTCAAGCGATGGATTTTGCGAATGCATTTAAACCAGCACTTGATCGTGGAGATATTAAAGTTATTGGAGCGACTACTACAGAAGAATATGAAAGATATATTTTAAGAGATAAAGCTTTTGTTAGACGTTTTCAAAAAGTGGAAATATTTGAACCTACTAGAGAAGAAAATATTGAAATATTAATGGGAACTTTACCAAAGATTGAGAAAAGAACTGGTGCGAAGATGATGTATACATCTTTTGTAAAATCAAAAATTATGGAATTTGTTACTGATTTAACTAGTGAATATAAAAGAATATATGAAATTGGTTCTAGATATCCAGATGTTTCTTTAACAATTATTCAACAAGCTTTTTCAAATGCATTATTTAATAATAGAAGGGATGTTAATATATTAGATGTTAGAACTGCAATAATAAGTTGTAAACATGTATATCCAGACGTTATTAAGAAAGCTATTCCTCAATTTGATACATTATTTGCTGATCAAATAAAAGAACTTGCAATGAATAACGTTACATTTGAAAAACTTGGAAGTTAGTGTCTAATTATGTAAAAAAAGAGTCTAAATTTGTCAGATTCTTTTTTTTTGTATATAATAGTAGTATGTTGAAGATCAGAAAGGTTGTAGATCCAACAGAGCGCCAGGACTCCATGAGTTGACGAGGTTAGTGGTTTTCGAAAGATTCGGCGGGTGCCACTACGGATGGAAAGTGATTCGTAAGATATATTGCAAAAAGTAAAATCAAAATTATAACAAATAATATATCATCACAGATTTTTTTGTCATGGAGGAATTTAGATTATGTGTGGAATTGTTGGATATAAAGGAAAACAACAACCAAAAGAAATTTTAATAGAGGGGTTAAAAAATTTAGAATATAGAGGATATGATTCTTCAGGAATCGCTTTAAAAGACGGGAAAGAAATTCAAATTATTAGAAGTGTCGGAAAGATATCTTCTTTAGAAGAAAAAGTAAATGGTGAAAAGTTAATTGATGCATATATGGGTATTGCGCATACTAGATGGGCTACTCATGGTGTACCAAGTGTAGAGAATGCTCATCCTCATAGAGTAGGAAAAGTTACTTTAGTACATAATGGTATTATTGAAAATGCTAGTGAATTAAAAGAAAAATTATTAAAAGAAAAAGTAGTTTTTAATAGTGAAACTGATACTGAAGTAGCATGTGCTCTTATTAATAAATATTATGAGGGAGATGCTGTTAAAGCTATTAATAAAGCTATTAAGGAATTAAAAGGTTCTTATGCTTTTTGTATTTTCTTTGAAGATAGTGATAAGTTATATGCAGTTAGAAAGGATTCTCCACTTATTGTAGGTTATGGAGAAGATGAAGTTTATGTTGCTTCTGATATAGCTGCGATTATTAATTATACAAATAAGTATAGTTTAATTGATGAAAATGAAGTTGTAGAAATTAGCGATAAAGTTAAAGTTACTTTAAAAGGTAAAGAAGTTAAAAAAGAAGTTTTAACTGCAACTATAACAGCTGATTCTAAAGATAAATGTGGTTATGAACACTATATGTTAAAAGAAATAATGGAAGAACCAGTAGTGCTTGAAAAAACATTAAAACCATATGTAGATAATTTAGATAAGTTACCTGATTTAACTAAGTATGAAGAAATTCATATAGTAGCATGTGGTTCTGCGATGTATGCAGGTATGATTGGTAAAACTTTAATTGAAGAAAATTCTAACTTAAGAGTAACTGTTGAAGTTGCTAGTGAATATCGTTATAAGAAAGTTATTTATGATAGAAAAACTTTAGTTATTTTAATTAGCCAATCAGGTGAAACTGCAGATACTATTGCGGCTATGAGAAAGGCAAAACTTGCTGGTATTGAGACACTTGCTATTGTTAATGTAGTTGGTTCAACTATTGCTAGAGAAAGTGGTAGTCAAATATTTATTGAAGCCGGTCCAGAAATTGCAGTTGCTACTACAAAAGCTTATATGTTACAAGTTGCTATTTTATCACTTCTTGCATATAAAGCTGCATTATGTAGTGGACTTGATGATAAGAAGGTAATGGCTGAAATTAAGAAGATACCAAGAATGGTTAGAGAAATTTTAGATAGAAGAGATGATTATTTAGAGGTTGCTAAAGCAATTTATAAACGTGAAGATATTTTCTTTATTGGTAGAAAAATTGATTTTGCTGTTTCTATGGAAGGAAGTTTAAAATTAAAAGAAGTTTCTTATATTCATAGTGAAGCATATCAAGCAGGAGAGTTAAAACATGGTACTATTTCATTAGTAGATGATGGTACTCCAGTTATTTCAATTATTACTGATAAAGATATTAAAGAAAAAACTATTAGTAATGTTCAAGAGGTTAAAGCTAGAGGCGCTAAATGTATTATCATTAGTAATGAAGAAATTACAGGATATGATCATTTAATTCAAGTTCCTAAGATGAGTGATTTCTTCCAACCGTTAGTAGTTGTTCCTTGTTTACAATTAATTGCTTATGAGGTTGCTAAGCTTAGAGGTTGTGATATAGATAAACCTAAAAATCTTGCTAAGAGTGTAACTGTTGAGTAGAGAATAAAAGGATGCTATTTATTAGCATCTTTTTTTTGACTTGTATTTGATTAAAATGTATAATGTATGTAGAGTAGAAAAGTGTGGTGAAGTACATGGCAAGTAGTAAGAAGAAACCTCAATATAAAGAGGGGACTATTAATGGTGAGAAGACTAGTCAACCGCGTAGATTAACTAGAAAAGAAAAAGAAGCATTAGAATATAAAAGTTTAGTTAAAATGCTTACTAGTTGTGTTTGTGTTTTAATTATGGTTTTTGTTCTTAATTGGATAATTACTAGTAGTTTTACGTTTAATGGTATTTTTTATGAAGAACCATCTGGTAATGAAGTTATTGAAGTTATTAGTAGTTCTGTTGAAGGTGAACCTGATGAATTAGTAACTTTATATTTAGATGGTAAGCTTACTGTTAAAGTTGAACAAGGTAAGAAATATAAAGAGCCTGGATATAAAGCTACAAGTAATGTTTATGGGGATATTAGCGAAAATGTTATTGTTACTGGTAAAGTTGACACTAATACTGTTGGTACATATGAACTTACTTATACACTTAGTTATAAAGGGATTAAACCAAAACTTACAAGACTTATAAAAGTAGTTGAAAAGAAAAAAGAGTCTAAACCTGAAAAAGAAGAAAAGCCAAGTACTGGTGATGATAATAAAACTCCATCAGAGTCTACACCAACACAACCAAGTCAACCGACTCAACCAACTCAGCCATCGCAACCAAGCCAACCGACTCAACCAAGTCAACCAACACAGCCAAGTCAGCCAACACAACCAACACAACCAGTTAAGCCAAAGGGAAATATTACTCTAAAATTAAATGGTGATGCGACAGTTTATTTAACTGAAGGAAGTACTTATAGAGATGCGGGAGCAACTGCTACAGATAATAATGGTAATGATGTATCAAGTCAAATTATTGTCAGTGGTAGTGTTAATACGAGTGATGCTGGTACATATAAAATTACTTATAGCATTAAGAATTATAATGGTGAGATGTTAACAGTTGTAAGAAATGTTATTGTTCAAGCAATGGGTATTTCATTAAAACTAGATAATAGTAATCCTACAAATAAAGCTGTTAATATTATTGTTAATACTAATGTTGATAATTTTGATAGATTGATGTTACCAAATGGTACTAAAGTACCAAATAAGACTTATACATATAAAGTAACAACAAATGGTACTTATGAGTTTATAGTATTTAACACTTCTGGTGTTTCTAGAAAAGCGACTATTGTTGTTAGTAATATTGATAAAGATAAGCCTAAAGGAAAATGTGAAATTACTCATGGAGAAAATGAAAGTTATATTACTGTTACTGCTACTGATGTAAGTGGTATTGGTAAATATGTTTATTCTGGTAATGATTATACAAGTAATGTAATTACTATTAATCATAGATTAGCTACTGGTATTCAAATTAATGTAGGATTCTATGACAAAGCAGGAAACTTTGGTAATGCTAATTGTTTAGTTCCATAAAAAAAGATATCAAATGATATCTTTTTTTATGCAGCTCTTCTTCCGTGATGTGATTCGTATTCTTCTGATTGACCTTGTTCTTGTGAACCTTGAATCATTTGTTTTAGTTCTAATAATTCTTTTTTTCTTTCTTCTAAACTAATTATATTATTAGTATTTTGTACTTGCTCTTCTTTAGTTTCATTTCCAAATAATGCTTCTGCAAGTCCTGCAAAGGGACTATTTGCAAGTTGTTCTTCTTCAGTAAGTTGGACTGTTTCATATTGTTTATAAAGACTTTTGTCATCTTGAAGTTTTGGTTCTTTTGGATAAGGTAGAGGAGCTTGACCTCTATAAAAGTTATTTGTATTTTGTCTTCTTATTTTTAAACATTCTTCACGATATTCACGTAATGCTTTAGCATAATTTCTTTGTAATTGTAGTTCGTTTGGAAATTGTCGCATTAGGTTTTCACATGCTAGATAAGTTGGACTTATTTTTAAAGAACTTGTTATACCTAAGGCATTACATATATCTTCAAATTGATATTGTTTTTTATCTACAATTTCATTTTGTTGGTAAAACCATTTTGCAATAATTTCATTTAATAATTGTGGAGTTGCATAACCAAATCTTGGATATTCTCTAGCTTGTTCAATTGGAACAACTAAACATTGAGTTGTATTAACTAATCCTCTTATGAAATTATTTGTTGTACAGTTTTTACCGGGAATTGTTTCTGCATATTTTATTGTACTATTATATAGATTTCTTGTTTGACTATTTTTACCAATATGTTTAGTTTGAGATGTCATGGCGAAACAATAAACATTATTTTCATCAACTCCTGCAATAACAACAGGATGTTCAAATTGATCTTTTCTTCCGTTTTCAAAATAAATGTTATCATATATAAACATTTCAGCTTTGTGAGTTGGCATTAATAAACCACCAACTTTCCAGTTTCTTCATCTCTAAAGACTACAAAAGAATCTTGCTCTTTTTTGCTGTAGGATAATAATGAGTTTTTTTCATCTTCAGTAAGTGTTGTATTATTGTTTATGAAGAAAACATTATTACCAAGTAGTAGAACATATTCATCAAAAGGGTAGTATTTAAAATCTTCTAAATCTTTTTCAATACGTTCTTGAAGATAGTTTGTTACATTTGCAATATTAATATTTTGGATATGAGTTAAATCTAAAATTAAATATTTTAATTCTTCGTATCCGTAAACGTGATTAATAGTTTTTAATATTTGAATTTCATCATCATCAAATTCTGTATAAGAATTTGTATCTGTTATGCCAAAATTAAAATCATTATTTTCAAAATTTAGTTCCGAACATTTTAATTCTTTATTTAATAATGTATAGGCAACTTTGGTATATAAACTTAATACTTTAACTCTTAGAAAATCAGTTGTTGCTAAAATATTGTTTTCTTTAAACCAAGTTGCTATTTCATTTATGTTACGCATTGTATCATCTCCTATTAAAATAATTATAATATAAAATTATAATTAATAAAATAAAAGTGTAAAAGAAAAATGACTAATTAGTCATTTTCTTGTTTTATATAATTTTGAAAATTATATAGTTGTTTGCATAATGGATTTTTTCTACTACCTGAGTATACTTTAACTTTATCTAATTCTGTATGAATATTAGGTGTTTTTATTCCTAATTGGTTAAGTACAGTTGTATCATATTCTTTAAAGGCTGGACAGGGTAGAACTGTTCCATCATATTTAATTACTAGTTTTGATAAACCTGCGGTGCATAAATGGGTATCACTTTTAATAAGTGGTATTCCAACTCTTATTGTTCCATTAAATAAAGATAATGATTTTTCATATATTTTTACAAAATCTTGCATTTCTTCATCTGATAATAATAGTTGTTCTTTATTAATTTCACCACGTCCTTGGGGAACAAAGTTTAGAATACTTAAACTTTCACAATTAGCTATATTTAGTAATTCAACTAATTTTGGTAAATCTTTATAATTTATTTTTGTTGGGATGAAGTGAACATCAGTTTTTAATCCATGAGCAGTTGCTTTTATTAGAGATGATGCTAGATATGTGTAATAACTTCTTGTTCCCATTATTTTGTTATATATTTCAGGGGTTCCTGCTTGAAAGTCAAAAACTATTTTATCAAGACCTAGTTCTTTTAATTTTTTTACATCATCAGTAGATAGACTTGTGAATGTTTCTTTTGTACCTAAGAGAATTGATAATTCTTTTTGATAGAGAATTTTTGCTCTTTCTTCATCAAGTCCTTCTGAGACATATTTTTGATATTTGTTTCTTAGAGATTTAACTATATTTGATTCTTCAGTTTCTGATAGATGTTTTTTTCTTTGAATACCACTTGTAAATAGTACTGTTTTTATACCTTTTTCTTTACAATAAGCTATCATTTTAAATATGTCTGGGTGGAGAAGGGGTTCTCCTCCTGATAATGATATTTCTTCTATACCACCCAGGTTTATAAAATGATCAATTGTTTCTTTAAATAATTCGAAGGGAATTATTGTTTTAGCATCTATTGATGAACAAGATGAACAGAATAGACAATTATTTGGACATGTTTTAATTACTTCGAAGCATAAGTCTTTTAACATAAGTTCATCTCCTTTTGATTTATTATTTTAACATAGTTTTAGATAATTCTTCAAATATTGGAATATTTCCTTTATAACTTTTTGGTGATATAGGACTTGGATGATAAATTGGTAAAACTTTGTAGTTATCTATTTCATAAATATTTCCTACTACATCAGAAAATTTCTTAAATTTAAAATTTAATAAATTTCTTGTTGGGAATTCTCCCAATGTTATTATTAATTTTGGTTTTAGTATTTCTAATTGTTTTAACATAATGTTTTTACAGTTATTAGAACATGTTTTTAGATTTTTTCTATCTAGTGGATAACATTTTACTGATTCAATAAATGTAGTTTCGAAGATATCTCTTTTTATGATATCAAATAGTTTTTGTAAGATAATACCACTTGGAAGTACTTTATCATTAGTATCTTTCCATAGTTTATGAGATTTTCTCCAACCATTATTAGCTGGTGCTTCTCCGATTAAAACAATGTCATTATTTTTTCCTAGATAGACTGTTGGGCTATTAGGAAATTTATCTACTAAGTTTTTACATTTAGTACATAAATGTACTTCTTTATCTAAATCTTCTAATGTCATATTACTCACCTCATATTTATTATAACATTAAAAAAAGCACATTAAATAGATGTGCTTTTTTGATTTGAATAATTAGTTTAATTCTTCCTTTATTTTATTTATTTTTTGATCATAATCTATATTGGCAATTTTAACATCATCAATATTTTTTAAATCACCACTTGTAAAATAAGCTAGAAATTTAAATTTAAAATCCATCCATTCACTAATTCCTGTGAAGTAATCGATGATAGCTTTTATTTCAGTTTCATTTTCTTCTTCTGTTCCTTGACCTGTTAGTATTAAAGATATTTCTTTACCTTGAAATAGGGAATGATAGTAGAATGGAGCAAGTCTATCAATTAATGCTTTTAATGTAGCAGTTATATTACTCATATAAAGAGGACTTGCGAATACTATTTTGTCTGCTTTTAATATTTTAGAATATATCTCTGTAATGTAATCATTTAAAACACAGTGATTTTCTAGTTTGTTTAAACATGAGTTACAGCCAATACAAAATTTAATATTTTTATTAGTTAGAGAAATTAGTTCATCATTGTCTGATTTTATATCATTTAAAATATTATAATTATTTTTTTCACGATTACTACCATTTATTAATAAGTTCATAGTGCCTCCTTATTTAATTAATCTTTTAATTTTAGAAACTATTTTTCCGTAGTTAGGATCTTGTTCTAATTCGTTTATATCAATCCATTTGTAAGCAGATGATTCATTTTCATCAATTGATACATTTTCTGTAGTTGGGGTTGTAAATAAATATCTTGTTTCAAAGTGATAATGTTCTGGTAAATTACGATATTCATTATATGGAATAATATGTGTATCAATGTCAACTGGAAGAAGTGGATCATTTTCTAAAGTTAATTGAGTTAAATCTTCTAGAGAAGTTTCTTCTTTTATTTCTCTAATAGCAGCTTCTAATGTAGTTTTATCATCTTTATCAATGTGTCCTCCAGGATATAGATACATCTTTAGATCTTTGTGGTAAAGAACTAGGAATTTCTTTTCTGATATAGCATATATGAAACCACCAGCAACAAGATGACCATTAAAATTATTCCAGTCAGTTAGTTCTTCATCTGTTGCTGTTTCTAAATATTTTAATAAAATTTGTTGTCTTTCTTGTTCTTCTGGGAATAATTCTAAATATGTTTTTAATAAATCAATTAATTTTTCTTTCATAGTATCTCCTTAAATATATTTTTATTTTAACATATTTTGTTTATTTATGTTCATATTAATAATGGTGATATGAATTGAAAAATATTAGTATATGGTTAGATGAGCTAGAAAAGAAAAGTTTTAAGAGGTTAGATAAAGATATTAATGTTGATGTGTTAGTAGTTGGTGGTGGTATTACTGGAATTAGTACGGCTTATCATCTAAGTACAGGTGATTTAAAAGTTTGTCTAGTTGAAAAAAATAAATTGATGGAAGGAGTTACAAGTAGAACGACTGGTAAACTTACTTATTTACAAGAAAATATTTATTCTAAGTTAGTTAATTTTCATGGAAAAGAGAAATCTAAATTATATTTAGAGTCGCAGAAAGAAGCAATTAAATTAGTTAAAGGAATTATTGATTCTAATAAGATTGATTGTAATTTAGATAAAGTAAGTTCCTATGTTTTTGATTATGATGATATTGAAAGTGTTGAAGAAGAAATTAAATTATTAAATGAATTTGGAGTGTCATTAAAACTTAGTAATGTTTTTCCTAATGGTGAAGATATTAATAATGCTTATTTTGTAGAGGATACATATGTGTTTCACCCAATAAAATATTTAAGTAAGTTAGTTGATATTTGTAGTGATAGGGGTATTAATTTTTATGAAGATACTAAAGTTATTAGTGTAGATGAAGATGATGGTTATTATATTTGTAAGACAGATAATAATATTATTAAAGCTAAATATGTAGTTATTGCGGTACATTATCCATACTTTTTATTTCCGTTTTTAATGCCATTTAAATCTTATTTAGAAAAGTCTTATATTGAGGCATTTAAAGTAACTAAGAATTATAGATTTAGTGCGATAAATATAACTAAACCAATTATTTCTACTAGGTATTATGAAAATAATGATGATATTTATCAACTTGTTTTAACTAATTCGCATAATTATTGTTTTAAAAATGATGAAGAAAAGAATTTTGAAGAGTTATTTAATTATAATGATCAAGAAGCAGAGTATAGTTGGTCTAATAAAGATATTATGACTAATGATTTACTTCCTTATATTGGTAGACTTAATGATAGTAATGTTTTAATTGGAACTGGTTATAATACTTGGGGAATGACTAATGGGAGTTTAGCTGGGAAAATTATTTCTGATATTATTTTAGATAGAAAGAATAGATATATTGATTTGTTTAATCCACATAGAAAGTTAAATTTGGGTAGTTTTTTGAACTTTCCAGTAGCATTATTTAGTAGTGCTTATTCATTTTTGAAAACTAAAGTTAGTAAGAATAAAGAATGGTATTCCGAAAGAGTTAGATTTGAAAAGAGAAATGGTAGGGATGTAGGTATTTATATTGATGATGATAAGCAAGAACATATTGTTTATAATTTATGTCCGCATATGAAATGTAGTTTAATTTTTAACGAAATAGAAAAGACATGGGATTGTCCATGTCATGGTTCTAGGTTTGATATAGATGGTAAATCTATTGAAGGTCCTAGTAATTATGATATAACTTATTCGGAAGAATAGGTTTTTTTAGTCTTTATCTACAAATAATACTTTTAAGATGTTTTCATATCTTTCTTTTAAAAGTTCTTTAGTTCTTGGACTTAATTTATTATAGTCTCTAGCTAGTTTATCTTTAACGTATTTTGTTCCTTCTTCAATATTAAGATTTAGTCTTTGATAAGCTAGGCTAAATAGAGTAGGGATTGAATCAAAATGAGCTATTACATCAGCATCTGCGATTATTTCTTCTTCAAGAGTATTTCTTGGTAAATCTTGACTTCCTCTATGTCTTAGAACACATTCTTTTACACGTTCAATTCTATCTTTAGGATAATTATATTTTGTTAGTAATTCTTCAGCAATTTGGGCACCATAAATATGATGTTCTTCACGAGGACCAACTTTTGATGGCATAGCAATATCATGAAGTAGAGCTCCTAATTCTACAATTTCTTTATCAGCATTATAGACTTCTGCTAATTCAAGAGCATTTTTTACTACATATTTAATATGTTCTTCCCAAAAGTCAAAATTTTCTTCTTCTTTTTGTGCATTTGTTCTTTTTAAAAGTTCTTCTTTTATTTGTTCTGTTATTGTCATATTAGTCCTTTCTAATTTAACCAGTTGGCGATTGTTACTTCATCAATATTTAAATTATTATTTCCTGTTCCAATATTATGATTTGTTTTTCTTGTTCCATGATAGTCACTTCCACCACACATAAACATATTTCTTTCAATACATAAATCTACTAAGTAACGAGATTGTTCTGATGTGAATGTTGTATAGAAACACTCAATTCCATCTAAATCATAGTTTCTAATAATATTTATTAAATCTTTTGAAATATTTGGAGAGTATGCATATACATGAGCTAAGAAAGCATAACCATCAGCATCATGAATCATATCAATAGTCTTTTCAAGTGATGGGAATAGAGAAGACATGTCTACATATAATGGACTTTTTGGATTAAAGATTTCATTTCTTGTAAAACCTGTATCTGTATCTAGTGATTCTTTGTATAAGAAAAATTTATCATTTTCTCTATACTTTTTAATTTCTTTAACAAAGGCCACTCTTGATGATTCAACTTTTGGATTAAAAACTATATTTGCTTCATCAAACATAACACCAATTTTACGATAATGTTTTTTGATAAGTTCAAATTCTTTTAATTGTTTTTGTTCAAAAGATAAAACATTTTTATCTAATAAATCTTGCATTTTCTTTATATCAAAGTTGTATCCTAAAACTTCTATTACTTCACCTTTATATATAGTAGTTATTTCTACACCAGTAATTATTTTTCCTTTAAATAGTGTTCTTGTCCCATAATCTTTTAAATCATTATAAGCTGCTATAGAGTTATGATCTGTAATTGATAAAATTTTTAATCCTATTTTTTCTGCTTCTTTTAATAATTCTTCAGTAGTTGCAGAACCATCTGAATGTTTTGTATGTGTATGTAAATCTATCATATTATGTACTCCTTATATTTTAAGTATAGCATATTTGATTTTATTTTTAAAAGATTATGTTCGATATATAAGAAAAAGAAGGAGTCCTTCTTAATTTCTTTAAAAATTATTCATATCGTTATAAATAATATTTGGATTAAATTGATCTATTGGATTTGTATTTGGAAGTTTATTTTGTTTAAACATTTTTTCATAGTGTTCAAATAGTTCTTTAAATCTGGCATAATGAACTATTTCTCTTTGTCTTAACCAAAGTAGGGGACCTATAACATCTGGGTCTTGTGTTAAATCAATTAAGTTTTCATAGACAGCTCTTGCTTTTTGTTCTGCAGCCATATTTTCTGAGATGTCTGCAAGAGGATCTCCTGTTGTTGCGAAGTAGGCTACTGTAAAAGGTACACCATTAGCATCTGTTGGATATAGGGCTTTACTATGTTCTGCATAGTGTGTATCAAGTCCTGCTTCGCGTAATTCTTCAAGAGATGCATCTTTCATTAATTGATAAATCATGGTAGAAATCATTTCTACATGGGCAAGTTCTTCAGTACCAATATCAGTAAGTAAGGCTTTGCCTTTAGCATCTGGCATAGTATAACGTTGATTTAAATAACGTAGGGCAGCTGCTAATTCACCATTGGAACCTCCATATTGGGTAACTAGATATTTTGCCATTCTTAAATCTTTCTTTTTAATATTTACAGGATACTGTAATCTTTTGTTATAATTAAACATTAAATTTATCCTCCCATGGCCATGGACTTTTCTCCCACATAAATGGTGTTTGATTTAAGGTATCACTCTTTATAGTTAGAGGTCCATATTTTCTTTCATATTCTTTAGTAAGTTGTTCACACTTTTCTCTATAATCATTAAACAATTTAATCATAGAAGTATCGTTTGGATTTAAGTCTAAATATAAATTTAATTCATGTGCTGCAAAGTGAATTCTTGATAATTCTAAAAATAGTCTATCTTGTTCAGTTCTTCCTTCTAATTGTTCTGGTCTATAATTTTTATATTGATCATATAAATTTGCGAACATATTTCCACGATTATATCCTTCAGTTGGATTAACTAAAGATGGATTAGTGTAGTTCATATTTCTTAATGAACTGGTTGTTGTTGGTATGTTTTTATACCAATCATCATTAAAATAGTTGTAATTGTTCATAAATTCTCCCTTCTTAGTAATTTATTCAATTTGATAAAAAATGCTTGCTTTTTTAGAACATTTGTAATAAAATAAAGAAGTCAACTCAGTTATGGCGGCATTGGTGAAGTGGTTAACACGCTAGTTTGTGGCACTAGTATGCAAGGGTTCGATTCCCTTATGCCGCCCCATATTGGATAATTAAGAACATCAAATGATGTTCTTTTTTTGTATAAATGTTATAATGTTATTGGTGATACATATGCTTATTAAAGAAATAGAACCAATTGGAGAAGCATCTGTTTGTTTATTAGATGAGTCTTCTGACATTATTGATAGAATTATTGAACTTCCTTTAAGAGATGCTTGTAGAATTTTTAGAGATAAAGGTATTGAAACCGTAATGAGTAGTGCTAATAAGACAAATCTTGTTGATGATTTAGAAAAAGTTATTGAAAAAGAAGACATTGGTAATAATCCTTTTGAAACACATATGTTTTATGAAGCTGGAAAAGGATATGCTTGGATTATGTTAAACTTTGAAACATTGTCTGATGAAAATAAAAATTTGTTATTTGCATTAGAACAAGAAAAAGATGTAATTGGAAATCCAATTGGACAAAGACGTATTTGGTTTGTTCATCCATCTGAAATGTCTGGAAATATAGAATATGGTCTAAAGATTGGTAAATTTAATTATGATTATTTAAAGATGTGTTTGCCAGAAGAGGAGATTCCTTATGGAATAGAAGTAGATGATAGTTTAATTGAATTTGAAAAGTGACATATAACACTTCTTTATCCTTGGACTGATTCTTCTCAATGTGCAGTTTTTTTAAGAATGCCAATTAATAGTGAAACTACTGTGGAAGAAGTAGATGGATATTTTGTAGAGTTTGCTAAAAATTTTTATAATCAAAAATTTGTAGATGAAAAAAAATCAATTAAGAAATAGAGGGAAGATGATGAAAAATATATTTATATTACATTCACTTAATGGTGATACTTTAAATATGTGGGGAATGGATGTTAAAGAGAAATTTGATGATGTTTACATGCCAGAATTTCCTATTAGAGCAGAATCTAGATATGAGAAATTTAAAGAAATTCTTTTTAATTATTTAGAAAATGGTATATTAAATAGTAATTCTATTGTGATTGGTCATTCTATTGGAAATGCATACTTTGTTAGGTTTTGTATGGAATTAAATTTTGTTCCTTATGCGTATATAGCAGTTGCTCCGGGAGCGGTTTATGAATATCCAACTACTAGAACTGATTATATTGTTGAAGTAAAAAAACAAGCGCATGCTAGTAGTGAAGCATTAGAATTTATAAAAAATATGAACTCTAAAAAGTATTGTTTATATTCTGATGAAGATGATAATAATAAAGAAAAGTTTACTAGATTTATAGAAGATACTAATTCTATAGAAATGTATTTAAAAGGTTATAATCATTTTGATGGATATCATAGAATTTATAAAATTCCTGAATTAAATGAGTTAATTAAAAGTCTGTTGTAAAGAGAAAGTGAAAAATTTTCACTTTTTTTATTTGTATTGTTTTACGAACTAATGTTTGATATAATATTTTTGCAAGTTATTATTAAGAAGGAGGAAATTTATTGAATAAAAATTTAGCATTATTTGAAGAAAAAGAAATTAGAAAGACATATGTGGATGGGAAATGGTACTTTAGTATTGAAGATGTAGTTTATGTTTTGACTAATTCTAGGGATCCTAAGCAATATATTAATAAGTTAAGAAAACGAGATTTATTTTTAAATGAAGGGTGGGTACAAATTGTACATACCCTTAAGATGGAGACTAATGGCGGAAAGCAAAGAATTAATTGTGCAGATACTGAGGGGATTTTACGTATAATACAATCTATTCCATCTACTAAAGCAGAACCATTTAAAAGATGGCTTTCAAAGGTTGGTAGTGAAAGAATTGAAGAGATTAATAATCCTGAACTTGCGATGAAACGTATGAGAGAGCTTTATGAGAAGAAGGGATATTCAAAATCTTGGATTGCACAGAGGGAAAGGGGAATAGCAACTAGAAATAGTCTTACGGATGAATGGAATGATAGAGGCGCTAAAACTAGTATTGATTATGCAATATTAACCAATGAAATATATAAGTCTGGTTTTGGTATAACTGCTGGTGAATATAGAGATATTAAACAAATTCATGAAAGTCAGAATTTAAGAGATTCTATGACAAATATTGAACTTGCTTTAACTAATTTAGGCGAAGCAGCAGCTGTTGAAATTCATCAGAAAAATGATAGTTATGGAATGCCAAATTTAAAAATAGATGTTAATACAGCTGGTAAGATTATGAATAAAGCAAAAACTGAATTAGAAGGTGTACTTGAAAGAAGTATTATTAGTTCTGAAAATTATATTGATTTAACAAACAGAAAGAGAATTACAGATAATAAAGAGTAATTTTGTAAAGTGAAGTTTATAGAATTTCACTTTTTTTATTTGAGATGATATAATTTATGTAGGTGATGTAGTATGAAGAAAAAAGAATATAAGATTACTGTATCTAAGTTTTTTAAACATTTACATTTAGTAAATAGACATAGATTTAAAGTTTTTTGTTTATGTTTAAAAGCAGGAGAACCTTGGAGAGGATTACTTCATGATTTATCAAAATATAGTCCTGAAGAGTTTTTTGAAGGTGTAAAATATTTTGAAGGAAGTTATAGTCCTATAAGAAATTGTAAGATTGAAAATGGGTATTCAAAAGCATGGCTTCATCATATTGGAAGAAATAAACATCATTATGAATACTGGTATGATTATAATGCAGAAATATCATCTCCAGTAATGCCTTATAAATATTTTGTTGAAATGGTATGTGATTCTTTAGCAGCAGGAATGATATATGAAGGTAAAAAGTGGGATAATGAATACCAAATGCATTATTGGTTAAGAGCAAGAGAAAAAGCAAGAATTCATCCAAAAATGGATAAATTACTTACAAAAGTTTATACTGATATTGCGAAAAAGGGACTTGATGAAGTTTTAAAAAAAGAATATTTAAGTGATTTATATAAAAGATATACAAGATAGGTGGAAATATGCTTGAAGGAGTAAATAAACCAATAGACATTCAAATTAATATTTTGAAAGAAATTCTTTTTAAAAATGAAAAACTTCTTCAAACACTTAAAGTGTTAGAAGAATATGCAAAGGAAAATCCTAGATTTAAAAATTATTATTTAGGTGCTGGAGGAGTTAATCAAACTGTTTTTAATTATTATCACGGTTATGATTTAAATTATGGAATAAAAGATTTTGATATTGTTTATTATGATGAAGATGAAAGTTATGAATCAGAAGATATTATTATTAAAGATTTAAGTAAAAGATTATCGCATATTGATACATCGTTTGATATTAAGAATCAAGCAAGAGTTTATATTTGGTATAATGAAAAATATGGTACAAATAGAGAAAAGTATTCGAGTGTAGAAGATGCTGTTTCTAGTTGGGGTGCTACTGTTACTTGTATTGGAGTTAGACTAGAAAATAATGAATTAAAAGTATATTGTCCGTATGGATTAAATGATGTTTTTTCTTTGACTATTAGACCAGTAAAAAAAGATTTTGAAAAAGAAAATTTCGAAGCAAGAGCTAATAGATGGAAAAAGACATGGGAGAAATTAAATATAATTGAATGGTAAGAGGGGAACCTCTTTTTTTATTTAATAAAAGTTGTGTTATAATGAAAGTAGGAGTGATGTTATGAAAGTTTTAAGAATATTAGGTTTAGTATTTACAAAGATTGCATTAGTAATTTCAGTACTATTATTTATGTTATCTTTATGTACAAGTTTTGTACTTGAAAACGGGATATCTAGTTTGTTGATTGGAGGTTTACCAAATTTTGGGGAAAGTCTTCAAAGAAAAGAGTTAACTGTTGAGAATATTGAACAATTAGAAGAAATTGATTTAAATGAAGTGTATAATCAAGTGCTTAATGAAATTGGAATTAGTGAAGAACAACTTTTAAATATTTTAGAAAGTCCAGTTGCAAAAGAATTAGTATCAGAATTTGTAGATACAGTTTTAGAAGATGTTACATCAGGAGATACAAGTGACTTTAATTTAGGGGAAAAAGTTTTAGATTTTGTAACTGATAATCAAAGTGAAATTGAAAGTGTTATTGGGGAACCATTACCAATGGATAAGATTGAGAATTTTGCAAATTCAGATGAAGTTAGTAACTTTAATGAACAATATAAAAATGTGATGAGTACAGTTAGTGGAAAGATTCCAACTCCATTAAAAGGTGTAATTGAATTTGTTGAAAAGTTTATTTCAGAAGATTTTAGAGAAGGTTGTCTAATTATTGGATTAATTTCATTAATTTTAACTGCGTTATTACAATGGTCACTTTATAAGTGGATTAGAACATTAGGTAATACAGTATTAGGTGTTGGAATATTTACATTTATTATTAGTTTAATTGGTAATATTTTCTCATCAGCAATTACAGCATTATTAAGATTTGGTGGTACATTAGGATTTGGTAAAGCTGTATGGTCTTCAGCAATCTGTGGTGGTACGGGAATTATATTATTAATTGTTTATGCTATTATAAAAAAATGTGCAGATAAGAAGGAGAACAAAAATGAAATATCCCAAAATGCTTAAAAAAGGTTCAACTATTGGTGTTACCGCGATGTCTGCAGGAGTCGGTAAAAAAATAGATGAATATGAATTATCAATTTCAAAACTAAAAGAAAATGGTTTTAATATAGTAGAAACAGAAAGTGTTAGAGTAAATCATTTTATTTCTAATACTGGAGAAAATCGTGCTAAAGAATTAGATGAATTAATTTGTGATGAAAATATTGATATGGTAATGTGTGCCGCAGGAGGAGACTTTGCTTTAGAAATGTTACCATATGTTAATTGGGAGAATATAAAAAATAACCATAAGTGGATAATGGGAGCATCTGATCCAACATCAATTCTTTATTATGTAACTACTAAGTTAGATATTGCGACAATATATGGTCATAATGCTGGTGGATATGATGCAATTAATTTGGATAAGTCTAATTTGATAAGCTTAGATTATTTAAAGGGAAATTTAGTAAAACAAGAAAGTTATCCACTATATGAATCAGATAAGAAATCAAGAACAATGGATGGCTATAAATTAGATACTCCAGTTGTATATGAAAATTTATTTGGAGATGTTGATGTAAGTGGACGTATTATTGGTGGATGTATTGATGTATTAAAAGATATCATTGGAACTAAGTATGATGGTACAGAAGAGTTCTTGAAAAGGTATAGTGATGATGGAATAATTTGGTATTTTGATAATTTTGCAATGGATAGTGCTAGTTTTTATAGAACTTTAATTCAATTTAGAGAAGCAGGATGGTTTAAAAATACTAAGGCTATATTAGTTGGAAGAGTTATGTATCCAAATGAAGAATTTGATATGTCTTATCAAGATGCTTTGATTAAGGCTTTTGAAGGTATGAATATACCTGTTGTATATAATATGGATATTGGTCATGTTGTTCCTAAGATGACAATTATTAATGGAGCAATTTGTCATGTTAAGAGTAGTAATGGTAAAGGTAGTTTAGAATTTGAACTAAGATAGGAGTAATTATGAAAGATTTAGAAAAAGAAATAGAACTTATAAAAGAGAGAAATAAAAGAGTAGAAGCTGATAAAGCGTGGGAAACTTCATGGCTTAGAAAAGTATGTATTGCAGTTTTAACATATCTGGTAGTTGTATGTTATAATTATGGTACAACAAAAATAAGTAATATCTTTTTAGCGTCACTTGTACCGGTTATGGGATTTTTACTTTCGACATTATCGTTGAAGTTAGTTAGAAACTTATGGGAGAAAAGAGGTAAGTAAATGGATAAAGATGAATTAGAAACAACTGGAATGATTGGTAAAATAATTGCTGATGATGAAGTTTCAATGGAAGAAAGATTAGTAGAAATTTTAGATAGAATTGAATATAATGATTTTCCTATTTGGAAGAAAAATGAAATTAGAAATTTAATTGAAGATATTAAAAAAGCTAGAAAGAAAGAAACAAAAGAAAAAGCCTTTTTTCAATTAATTGAATTAATGGATAGTGAATAAAAGCATCTTATGATGCTTTTTTTGTGTAAAGAACTTGTAAAATAAAGAATTTGTTGGTTGCTTTCAATTTATTAAAATTATCTTTTTTGTTATAATTACTAGCTACAGGAGGGGATAGTATGAAAATATTTCATGATTTTTGTAATTATTTAAGTAAAATAACATCTATAGAAGAATTATATTTATATTTAATTTTATCAACAGTAGTAGTTGTACTTGTTTTTTTAGGAATAAAAAAGTTAGGTATTTTAATATTTAGAAAGTTTTTAAGTGGAAGAAGAGAATATGTTGTTAATCAAGCATTTAAAATAGTAGTTAATATTGGTCAAATTATTGTTTTATTATTTATATGGGATGATTATATTAAAGATTTAATGACATTAATTAGTGTTGTTTCAGCAGCAATGACTATTGCTTTAAGAGAATTAATTTTAAACTTTTTCTGTGGATTATATATTCAAATAAAAAAACCATTTAAGGTTGAGGATAGAATTGAGATTGATGGTATTAAGGGAGATGTTATGAGTATTTCTTCTTTAGATTTTGAAGTATTAGAAATATCGAATAAAGAAGAAAGAGGACAATCTACTGGTGTAGTAATTACTTTTCCAAATTCAATGGTTTTTTCAAAACCAGTTAAGAATGTTACTAAAGGATTTAAATATGTTTGGGATGAAATTACTATAAAGATTAAGATGGATGCTGATTTAAGTGAAAATAAGAAGAATTTATATAAAATAGTTAATGAATTAGATGTTGTTAAAAGTATACCTAAAAAGATGAAGGAACAAATTAATAGTATTAATAATTCTAATAGAATTTATTTTAATAAGTTTGATCCAATTATTTATACTAAGTTAGTTGATAATCATGTAGAACTTACTATTAGATATTTAATGCATCCAAAGAAATCTAGATTTATAGAAAGTGTTATTTGGAATAAAATTTATTTAGCTTATAAAGATGGAAGTATTGATTTGTTTACTGGAGCAGAGAGTTAATCTGCTCTTGTTTTTTATATATAGTTTGATTATTTAAAAGACGAGTAGATGTAGGATTCATCTCTAGGGCTAAATCATTAAATAAAACTGCATAATTTGGTTTATTTAAATAATAGCAAGAGATTGCTAGTAAATCATAAAGTGTACTATCCCAACTAAATGGTTCATTAATATATGTTTTTTGATGTGTTCTTATTTGAAGAGCTTTAAGACAATATTTTTCTGTTTCATTATAGTTTTTTAATTCATATTCAAGAATTGCTCTTTCGACATAGGCATCTCTTAAATAAGGTGCTTCTTTAATGGCTTTATCAAGATAATGTCTTGCTTCAGAATAGTTATCTAAATTTTTATAGCAACGACTTATGAAGCGCATTGATGCAGCACGTTCATCTTTCCAAGTAGCATTTTTTAAATCTAAATGACGTTTTAAGGTATTAATTGCTTCTTGGTATTTGCCATAGTACATATATTCTCGACCAAGATAATGCATATTACGATCATCTTCTGGATCTTCTTTAACAGAAAGTTCAAGTAGGGGTAAGTAAGAACTGCGAGATTTTGTTTTATCTGGATAATGATTTAGAGTTATATCATTTATTGTAATAGTATGTTCAAGTTCGCCAGTAAACTTTAATACTTCATGGACAGGATGTGTCCATGTGTAGTTGTTTCTTGTATGTATTTTTTCAATATTAAAGTTTACTATTGGTTTATTATTTTCATCTAATGACCAGTTATAGTTATATCTAGCTTTTGTTGCTGTATTAGTCCAGTTTTTTTCTAGTATATTTCTCCATCCTGGAAGGAATACTTCATCTAAATCTGTACAGACACAAATATCTGTATTCATTGGAACTAGTTTTAATGATTCATTTCTGGCAACATCAAAACGCCATGGATTAATTATTTTTCTTGTGACATGAACACCTAATTTTTCTAATTCTTCTTTAGTATTATCGGTTGAACCAGTATCAAGTACATATATTTCATCTGCTTCGTTCATTGATTCAACCCATCTTTTAACATATTTTTCTTCGTTTTTACAAATTGCATAGACACATATTTTCATATTTACACTTCCTTTTTAATTAAATATATGTACTTGATATATAAATATGTTAAAATGTCAGTATAAGAGTAAGAGGTGTTTGTATGAAAAAAGAAACAATTAAGAAAGTAAAAAAATCAATTTGGTTAAGCCATGGATTTATACTTTTAGTAAATGCGATCATTATATGGACAGTTTTATATATGTTGTTTTCAAATACATCAATACTTAAAGATTTAGCAAGAGTTATTAATGATGGAGTAGCAAGTCCAGTAAAAATTACTTGGGGAATATTTTGGATTATTATGCCAATAATTATGATTGTTCAATTTATTGGTTCATTAATATCATTTGCGAGTGTTGAAGACAAGAAAAAAGAGAAAGAAGTTAAAAGTAAAAGAAAAAAGAAGTAGATACTTCTTTTTTTATGCAGTTGGCCCGGTTGGACCTTGAGGTATTGTTAGGTTTAGGACAAAGTTTGGTGATGTTCCTGTAATTGAAGCTGATGCTTCTGTTCCAGGATCACCTGTTGTAACTGTTCCAATTGTTAGAGTTGGTGTATCACCAGCAGGTCCAGTAGGACCAGTTACACCTTGAATTCCTTCAGGACCTGTTGCACCTGTTGGACCAGTGGGACCAGTTATACCTTGAATTCCTTCAGGACCTGTTGCACCTGTTGGCCCAGTAGGACCAGTAGGTCCAGTTACACCTGTTGCTCCACCACTTGGTCCAGTAGGTCCAGTTGGTCCTGTTGGACCATAGAAGAATAGCGGTCTAATTGGCTGCCATTCTCTATCATGTTCATTACAATTATGATTCATTTTTTACTCCTTTCATTTATATAATATGAATTTAGTGTATAAAGTGGCATTACATTTTAAATTATTGACTTTTCTTTTTTAGGTTGTATAATGAGGTTAAGGAGGATGTGCTTTTAGAAGCAGTTTTGTTTATGGAAAAAGAAGTGAAAAAAGAAGATTTAAAAGACAAGGTTAGTGATGTTATTGAAAACATTGTCGAAAAAGTGGGAGAGGAAAAAGAAAGCAAAAAGAAAGTAAAACCGTTAGTTTCAAGTCGTGTATTATTTGTATCTATTTTAGATAAACTATATTTTATTTGTTTTGTTTTCAGCTATATTATTGCTGTATGGGGCTATGTAGCTGGTAATTTATCATTCTTTGAGTATGGAAGTGATTTCTTCCCAACACTATGGTCATTAATAGGAGGATTCATTGGAATTACCGTTGGCTTTGCCATTTTATATTTTATTCTTAATTGGTTATATAAATGTATTGCTAAAACAATGTTATGTATAACTAAAAATGAAATTTATGGAGAGTTTTATGCACCTTTTTATAGAGGTGAATTAAGTATTCCTATTGAAAAAATTACAAAGATTGATACAGTTAAAGTATTTTGGATATTTAGAACATTAATTATTCATAGATATCATCAAATTCCAATTGTATTCCCAACATGGAATGCACAAGAATTTAAAGATGCTTGGACTAATTTAGTAATGAATCGTAATGAAAAAATAGAAAATGAATTTGAAAGTAAGAATATTTTCCCTGAATGGTTAAAGAAAAGACTTATTGTTGTTGTTATTTTCTTAGGTATTGTTTTAGGGTTAATTATTATTGCATATGTTGCTACTTATTTAGATGATCCATTTAAGAAAATTCCTGGTACTTATGTTTATGAAAATCAAAAGATAACTTTAAATAAAGATAATACTTGTAAATTAGAAAATGTTATCGATTATGATGTTGTTAAATGTACTTGGAAGAGTGAAGATACTAGTTATGGTTCTGTTGATATTGATGTTGATTATACTTATAAATATAAGTCTAGTTGGTCTAGTAAATATTATGAATATGATAGATCAATGTCACTTAACTTTAATGGTGATGATGAAACTATTGAACATAACTGGGATACTTATAGAAAAGAAAAATAATATTTTAAGAGTTACTCAAATGAGTAACTTTTTTTTTATTTATTCATATACTTTTATGAGGTGAAATATGCAGAGTTATATTGTTCAGATGGGAGATACTTTGTATGGTATTGGTAAGCAGTTTGGTGTAACTGTTGAAGAGATTAAACTAACTAATGATTTAAGTAATAATACTTTAATTATTGGACAAGTATTAAGAATTCCAACTTTGGAAACAACTTCGTTATATGTAGTTAAGAAAGGGGATACATTATATAGTATTGCTTCTAGATATGGAGTTAGTGTTTCTTCTTTAGTTGAACTTAATAATTTGAAAAATACTAATTTGTCTATTGGACAACAACTTAGAATTCCAATTAATGGAGATAATTCTAATAATAGTTTTGTTATTTATACAGTAAAAGTTGGGGATAATTTATATAATATTGCTAAAAAATATAATATTACTGTTGATGAAATAATTAATTTTAATAATTTATCTAGTAATTTATTATCTATTGGAATGCAGTTGAAAATACCAATTAGAAGTAATATTGATGTTGATAATCAGTATGGAACTTATATAGTTCAAAGTGGAGATACTTTATATAGTGTTGCGAAGAAATATGGAATGACTGTTAGTCAATTAATGGCCATTAATAAGTTAGAGGGGACATCACTAAAGATTGGCCAAGTATTAAAAGTTACTAGTGGTGGTGGAAATAGTTCTGGAATTGGTTTAGGAGCAAGTTGTTATGGCGAAGGATATAAGGAACCAACTTATATTACATATGTGGTAAAAAGAGGAGATAATTTATATAGTATTGCGAAGAGTTTTGGTACTAGTGTTGATGAATTAGTTAAATTGAATAGTCTTTCTAATAGTAATTTGTCTATTGGACAAGTTTTAAAAATTAGGGAGGTGAGATAATTGAATATTATTAGTTATGAAGAATTTAAAAATACTGATTTATATGAGGATTTTATAAGAGAAAATGATGATGTTGGTAATTTGAAAGTTCAAGTTTTTACTGCTTATGGAGCTATTCCAATTGAAAATACAAATATTGTTGTTTATAAAGATATTGAAGAGTATAGAGTTATATTTTTTCAAGGGATTACTGATTCTAGTGGAATAATATCTGATATTAGTTTACCAGCTCCTAAGATGGTTACTTCTAATGAAGAAACACCAGTATATACAATTTATAATATGACGGCATTTAATACTGGATATGAGAGTTTAAAATCATTTGCAATTGGAATGCTTGGGGGAGTTAATGTTATTCAGTATGTTAAGATGATGCCAAATATTACATTAGAGGGAGTTGATAATAATGAATATTAGAATTCCAATCATCCCTGGAGAAATAATTGTACATTTAGGGGAGCCTGATGAGAAAGCAAGAAATATTACGGTGCCATTTCCAGAATATATAAAGAATGTTGCATCTGGGGAGATTTATCCTAATTGGCCAATTGATGCAATAAAGGCAAATGTTTTAGCGCAAATTTCTTTTGCATTAAATAGAGTTTACAATGAGTGGTATCCTTCAAAAGGATATGATTTTGATATTACTAGTAGCCCTTTGTATGATCAAAGTTTTGTTGAAAATAGACAATTTTTTGAAGTTATATCTCAAGTTGTAGATGAGTATTTTAATGATTATTTAGTTAAAGATGAGCAAGTACAACCTTTTTTTGCAATGTACTGTGATGGGAGAAATACAAAATGTGATGGTTTATCACAATGGGGAAGTGTTAGTTTAGCTAATCAAGGAAAGAGTCCTTTAGAAATATTAAGAAATTATTATGGTAATGTTAATGTCATTTTTAATGCGCCTACAGAGGAAAATATTAGAAGTTATCCTGGATTTTTAGTTGAATTGGGTACTGCAGGAGATTTTGTAAGAACATTAAAGGTTCAACTTAATAGAATTGGACAAAATTATCCAGCAATTCCTGTTATTTTAAATGATGATCAATATTTTACAGTAGAAACTGAAAGAGCAGTAAGAAAGTTTCAAGAGATATTTGATTTACCGATAACTGGTTCTGTTGATAAAAGTACGTGGTATAAAATTAAATATATTTATAATGCGGTTAAAAAGATAAGCGATTTATATTCAGAAGGTATTTCTATTGATGAAGCAACACTTTTGTTTAATAGAAAATTAGAACTGGGAGATAGTGGTCAGTATATATATACATTACATTATTTAATTAATGTTATTTCTTATTTTGATTCATCAATTCCTTTTTTAGATTTAAAGGGAAATGTATTTGATGAAAATACTAAACAGGTTGTTATGGCTATACAAAAGAAATATGGACTTACTGATAATGGGGTAGTTGATGCAAGAACTTGGAAAGTTATTAGAGATATTTATAGACAGACTGTTAGAAATGTTCCAAGTGAATATTTTACTGTGCTTAATGAATTTTATCCTGGAAGATTTTTATCTAAAGGTATGACTGGTGATGATATTGTTAATTTACAAAGATTTTTATATATTATTTGTAAGAATACTGGAAGTATTCCAGGGATTGTTGTAAATGGAGTTTTTGATACTTTAACAGAACAATCTGTTAAGGCGATTCAAAGAAAATATAATTTAGAAGAATCGGGTATTGTTAGTCCTATTGTATGGTATAGAATAGTTGAGTTAAGTAAAGAAAAGTGATATTATTAAAATGATAGGAGGAATATATATGGAAGAAATTTATGTAAGACGTAGCATTAGAAAATATCTTGATAAAGAAATAAGTGATGAAGATGTTAAGAAAATATTAAAAGCTGGTATGAATGCTCCTACAGCGAGAAATTTAAAACCATTTGAGTTTGTTGTTGTAAGAAATAAAAACACTTTATTAAAATTATCTGAAATGAAGAAAAATTCTTATTTTGCCAAAGATAGTAATGTTACTATTGTGTTACTTGCTAGAGAATTAAGTGATTATTGGCAACAAGATTTAGGGGCAGTTTCTGAGAATATGTTACTTGAAGCTACTCGTTTAGGAATTGGTAGTTGTTGGGTTGGAATTACTCCAAATGAAAATTATGAAAATTATGTTAGAGATGTACTTTGTATACCAAAAGATATTAGAGTGTTTTCTTTTATGACACTTGGTTATCCTGGAGAGGAAAAACAACCTAATGATAATTATTATGAAGAAAAAGTACATTACGAAATGTTTTTATAGGACTAGAAATAGTCCTTTTATTTTGGTAAAATTAAGTTGGTGATAATATGAAAAAGATGGTTATTTTATTAGTAATGATTTTATTTTTAATTACGGGATGTGGTACAATGAAAGAAGAAAGAAAAATGATTAGTTATGAAGAGGTTAATGGGATAATTGAAAATTACGAAAATTTAGAACATGTTTATATAATTGATGTACGTGAAGAAGATGAATATGAAGAAGGACATTTAATTAATTCTTATAATATTCCTCTTAGTAGACTTGAAGATATTAATAATGAAAATATTAGTAAGGATGCTAAAATAATTATTTATTGTAGAAGTGGTAATAGAAGTAAAACTGCTCAAGATAGATTAAATAATATGGGATATACTAATGTATATGATATGGGTGGTATTACTAATTGGCCATATGACATTGTTTAAGGAGAATTAGTATGGATTTAGGAGAAAGACTAATTTGTGATTGTGAAGATTTAATTAATAGTGGAGCTAGTGTTGAAGATATTAGAGAAGTGATGAATTCTGTTTATAGGTTTTATAAGAAGGAGTTAAAAGAAGAAGTTAGATTATCAGATCCTAGATTACTTAAACTTTTTAAATTAGAAAGATTAATGAAAAATATGTATTTACCTATTGATAGTGAACCGGTATTTGATCCTACTATGGAAGTTAAATTTCCTGATGTTGTTGATAGTGAAGAGAAGTGTCATGAGGCTTTAAGAACAATAGTTCACGAAGCAAGAATGGAATTGAGTAAGAAATCAGATTTAAAAGTTGATACTTTAGAAGCTAGATGTCCTAGTGGTAGTATTGCTGTATCAAAGGCTTGTAAGAGATATGGTGTTAAAGATAAAGACTATGGTTTAGATATGAATCTTGGTCCAGGACTATTTCATTGTTTTGATATTGTGACTTTTGATGTAGATGGTGTTGAAAAGAAATATTTAGTTGATTGTACGTATAGACAATTTTTTACTTATCAACATTCATTTGTGGAAAGAATTGGTCTTCCTTTTAATAGTGGTTCTTCAATTGGAACTTTTATGATGATGGATGAAGGAAGAAAGAAGATTGCTGAAAGTATTTTACAAAATGGATATGTAGAATTTACTGATGAAGTTTGTGAAGCGTATTTTGGTGGTTTTATTTTTTCGGGAAGAAATGGAAATTATTATTCTTCTCTTGGAAAAGAAAATCTTGAAAGAAAGGATTTTGAACCAGGGTATACCGCTAAAGAATATATGATGGCTATAGCTGATGGTGGATTTCATGATGATAGAATAGGTAGACAAATAGGAACAGGTGGAAATCCAAATATATTATATGATTCAAGTGAAGTTATGCCATACTTGCAAAGTAAAGTAAATGTTAGTGATAATGCTGATACAAAAAAACAAACTGTTTGATAATAGTTTGTTTTAATTATGGTAAATTATGTTTTTTAGCACTCGTGATTGACAACTGCTAAAAAGAGTGCTATAAATTAATTATAGAAAATTTTAAGGAGATGAAATGATGGAAAAGTATGAATTTAAGTCAGAGTCAAAAAGACTTTTAGATTTAATGATTAATTCTATTTATACAAATAAAGATATATTTTTAAGAGAGTTAATTTCTAATGCAAGTGATGCTTTAGATAAACTTTATTATCGTAGTTTAACTGATAAAGAAGTTAAAGTTGATAAGGAAGATTTAGAAATTAATTTAGAGTTTGATGAAAAAGATAGAACTATTACTATTACTGATAATGGTTGTGGTATGACAAAAGAAGAACTTGAAAGTAATTTAGGTACTATTGCGAAGAGTGGCTCTTTATCTTTTAAAGAAAATATGAGTCAAGAAGATAAAGTTAATATTATTGGACAATTTGGTGTAGGTTTTTATTCTGCATTTATGGTTGCTGATAAGATTACTGTTACAAGTAAGAGTATTGATAGTGATAAGGCTTATGTTTGGGAAAGTGAAGGTGTAGATGGATATACTATCACTGAGGGTAAGAAGAAAAAGAATGGTACTGAAATAGTATTATATATTAAAGAAGATACTGAAGAAGAAAATTATAGTAAGTATCTACAAGAATATGAATTAAAGAGTTTAGTTAAAAAATATTCTGATTATATTAATTTCCCAATTAAAATGGAAGTTACTCATCATGAATTAGTAGATGAGGAAAAACATGAATATGAAGATCATAAACATGAAGAAACTTTAAATAGTATGGTTCCTTTATGGAAGAAGAAAAAAGAAGATGTAAGTGATGAAGATTATAATAATTTCTATATGGATAAGTTTAGTGATTATGATAATCCATTAAAAGTAATTACATCATCTGTTGAAGGAATGTGTTCTTATAAAGCATTATTATTTATTCCTAGTCATGCTCCATATGATTATTATTCACAAGAATATAAGAAGGGTTTAAGTTTATATTCTAATGGAGTATTAATAATGGAAAAATGTGAAGAATTACTTCCAGATTACTTTAGTTTTGTTAAAGGTGTAGTTGATACAGAAGATATTTCATTAAATATTTCAAGAGAATTACTACAAGAATCTCATAGTCTTAAGTTGATTGCTAAAAATATTGAAGGTAAGATTCGTAAAGAATTAGAAGATATGCTTAAGAATGATAGAGAAAACTATGAAAGCTTCTTTAAAACATTTGGTGTTCAATTAAAGTATGGTGTTTATAATAACTATGGTGCTGATAAAGATAAGTTAAAAGATTTAGTTATGTTTTATTCATCTAAGCATGAAAAACTTATTACTTTAAAAGAATATGTTGAAAAGATGAAAGAAGGACAAGATAAGATTTATTATGCATCTGGTTCTTCTATAGAAAAAGTTAATAGTCTTCCTCAAGTAGAAAAAGTTAAAGATAAAGAATTTGATATTTTATATTTAACTGATTATGTTGATGAATTTGCGATTACTGCAATTCAAAAGTATGAAGAAAAGAGTTTCCAAAATGTTGAAAGTGGAGATTTAGATTTAGATACTGAAGAAGAAAGAAAAGAAACTGAAAAAGTAAATAAAGATAATGAAGATTTATTAAAAGACATGGTTTCAGTTTTATCAGAAGTTGAAGAAGTTAAGTTTACTAATAAGTTAAAATCTCATCCAGTATGTTTAACTAGTCAAGGGGACGTTTCAATTGAAATGCAAAAAGTATTTGATGCAATGCCTAATGATATGGGAATTAAGGCTAAACTTGTACTTGAAATTAATAGTAAACATCCAATTAGTAAGAAGTTAAAAGAACTTTATAAAGAAGATAGAGAATCATTTGATAAGTATGCTAAAATTTTATATAGTGAAGCTAGAATGATAGCTGGACTTCCAATTGATAATCCAACAGAAATATCTACATTAATTTGTGATGTTATTTCTAAGTAAGATATTAAAAGACACTTTTATAATAGTGTCTTTTTTGTTTGTTGATTTGCAATTTTTTTCATAATGTGGTATAATATGCATCGCCAATTGGAAAAGGGGTGTTTATATGAAAAAATTTGGAGTTAGTAAAGAACAAGTAGATACTTTATCTTATGCTGTTTCTGAGTATGTTAATGGACTTGGAGAACATGATTGGATTGAAGGAGTATTTATTATGCCTTGTGGTGAAGATAAAGTTGACTCAATTGTTTTAGGTGTTGTATATAATAACTGGAGAATGGGTCAAAAAATAGAAGCTTCTAATAAGAATAGATTACATATGTTATCAGGTGGAGTTGGAATTGGATTACAAGTAAAAGCTGTTAGTTTTGATAAATGTATGGATCATTTAGCATATCGTAATTATGAATATCCAATTAAAGGTATGGTTAAAACTGGAGCAATTATTTATGATGCTCAAGGGAGACTTCATACATTACAAGAAGAATATAGAAGAGATATTTCTATTCAATCACTTGAATCACGTGGTGCTGTAGAAATGGAACCTGCTATTCAATATAGTAAAACAATTAAAAATTATTAATAATATGAGGTGTTGTTTATGGGAAAGTATGTTTTAAAAGAAAGATTAAATGATAATAAAAAAGATATTATTAAAGATTCGTGTATTTTTGCAGGTGGTGCAGTTGTCGCTATTGCAGGAGTATTTGGAGTTATATATTTTGGAAAAGAATTAATTGATTTTTATCAATCTGGAGAAACATTAACTTTTGCTTCAAGACTTGCAGCGGATTGGGGAGAAACAAAAGTTGGACTTTCTGCAGTACCTGCTATTTTTGGTGGAATGGTTTCTTATAATAGTGGAAAGAAATTAAAAGATGACATTGTATATAGAAAAGAATTAAAAAAAGAAAGAACTTATAAGAAATAAGTTCTTTTTTTATATCTAGATTTATTTTTATTTGTGATATATAATTAGGTTAATATAGGGAGGCTAGTTTATGGCAGTTTTATCAAAAAGTGAATTAAACAAAATGGATGCTTATTTTAGAGCATTAAATTATTTATCTGTTGCACAACTTTATTTACTTGATAATCCACTATTAAAACGTGAATTATTAATTACAGATATTAAACCAAATGTAGTAGGACATTGGGGAACAGCACCAGGACAAAATTTTATTTATATGCATTTAAATCGTGTTATTAAGAAATTTAATTTAAATATGATTTATTTATCTGGTCCAGGACATGGTGGACAAGCTATGATTGCGAATAACTATTTAGAGGGAGTTTATACTAGATTTTATCCTGAAATAACTGAGGATGAAGAAGGGTTAAAGAAACTTTGTAAACAATTTAGCTTCCCTGGAGGAGTAAGTAGTCACGTTGCACCTGAGACACCAGGTTCTATTCATGAAGGTGGAGAACTTGGATATAGTTTATCTCATGCAGCTGGAGCAGTACTTGATAATCCTAATTTAATTGCAGCTTGTGTAGTAGGTGATGGTGAAGCTGAAACTGGACCATTAGCAGCAAGTTGGAATATTAATAAATTTTTAAACAGAAAAAATGATGGAGTAGTTTTACCAATTCTTCATCGTAATGGTTATAAGATAGCAAATCCTACTGTTATGGGTAGAATGAGTGTTGAAGAATTAGAAGATTTATTCTATGGATATGGATGGAAACCTTATTTTGTATCTGGAAATACTACAATGAAGATGCATGAAGCAATGGCTAAGGTTTTAGATAAAGTAATTAAAGAAATTAAGAAGATTAAAGAAACAGGTAAGGGAACTTATCCAATGATTATTGTTACTACTCCTAAAGGATGGACTGGTCCTAAAGAAGTAAATGATAAAAAGATTGAAGGAAGCTTTAGAGCACATCAAGTTCCAATTACAATATCTCGTGATAATCCTGAAAATTTAGGATTATTAGAGAAATGGTTAAGAAGTTATAAACCTGAAGAATTATTTGATTTTAATGGTAAACTTCGTAAGGATTTAAAAGAATTATGTCCAACTCCATCTAAATGTATGGGTGCTAGCAGTCATGCTAATGGAGGATTATTACTTAGAGATATAGTTGTACCTAAGTGGGAAGATTATTGTTTAGATTTTAAAAAACATGGTTCAGTTATTTCACAAGATACTATGAATCTTGGGCATTATATTAGAGATGTATTTAAGTTAAATGCTAAGAATAAGAATTTTAGAATATTTGGACCAGATGAAGCATTATCAAATAGATTTAATCATGTATTTGAAACTGAAAATAGATCTTGGAATTATAAGACATTAAAGAATGATGAATTTTTATCAGAAGATGGACGTGTAATGGATTCGTATTTATCTGAACATGTTTGTCAAGGTATGTTAGAAGGATATTTATTAACTGGTAGACATGGATTTGTTCATAGTTATGAAGCATTTATTCGTATTGTTGATTCTATGGCTAGTCAACATGCTAAATGGTTAAAAGTTTGTAATCAAATTCCTTGGAGAGCACCAATTGCATCACTTAACTTTATGTTAGTGTCACATGTTTTCCAACAAGATCATAATGGTTATACACATCAAGATCCAGGTTTCTTAAATCACTTAGTTACTAAGAAAGCTGATGTTGTTAGAATGTATTTACCACCAGATACAAACTGTTTATTATCTACATTTGATCATTGTATTCAAACTAAGAATTACATTAATGTAATTGTTGCTTCTAAGCATCCAAGACCGCAATGGTTAACTAAGAGTGAAGCTAAGAAGCATTGTGCTAAAGGTGTTAGTATTTGGGATTTTGCAAGTAATGATGAAGGAAATCCAGATATTGTAATGGCTTGTTGTGGAGAAACTCCTACACTTGAAACACTTGCTGCAGTTGATATATTACGTAAGTATGTTAAAGGTATTAAAATTAGAGTTGTTAATGTAATTGACTTAATGAAATTACAATCTAACTATACTCATCCACATGGATTAACTGACGAAGAATATGATGAAATATTTACTAAAAATAAACCAATTATATTTAACTTCCATGGTTATGGTTCATTAATTCATCAATTAACTTATAAGAGAAATAATCTTGATTTACATGTTCATGGTTATAAAGAAGAAGGAACTATTACTACAACATTTGATATTCGTGTTCAAAATGAAATTGATAGATTCCATTTAGTAATTGATGCATTACAAAGAATGCCAAGATATGCTAAAACATCTGGGTCTTTAATTGATTGGTGTAGACAAATGTTAGTTAAACATAAAGAATATATTGCTGAACATGGAGAAGATATGCCATATATCAAAGATTGGAAATGGCCTGAAGAATAATAAATAAAGATGCTTTTGTGCATCTTTTTTTGTTTACATATGTTTGTAAAAGGTTTTATCTATGTATTTTTTTATTTTGTTTGGAATGATATACTTATTATGAAAGAATCGGTGATTATATGGAACATAGTAGAAAACAAAAATTATTAATGATAGTTGCTTTGATAGTGGGGATTGCAAGTTTATCAGTTGGGTTTGCAGCATTTTCAGTGAGTTTAAATATTTCATCAAGTGCAAGTGTAACTCCAAGTTCTGATACTTTTAGTGTTAAGTTTTCAACTGAAAAAGATAGTTTAGTTGTTGAGCCGGTTGTACCTTCATCTATATATAATGCTACAAATGTTACAAATGGGATAATTAATAATACGAATCACCCAACAATTACAAATTTATCGGCAAGTTTTTCTGCTCCAAATCAAGATGTAGAATATAGTTTTTATATAAGAAATGAAGGAGAATATACAGCATATTTGAATAATGTAAATTTTATTGGAGATAAAACATGTGTAGCGGATGTAGGCACAACTGATTCATTAGTCCAACAAGCATGTGAGTCAATGAAAATAGTTTTAAATGTTGATGGGAATGCATATTATGATACAACGAAAGTATCTAATAAGCCCCTTGCTCCAGGAGAGTCAATTTCTGCAGTAGTTGGTTTAGCTTATAGTGATGGAGAAAAATATTCTGATGGGTCATTTAAAGTAACATTCCCAAGTATTTCTTTAGTATACTCAACGATAGATGATTCATCCATTAGTGGAGAAGTAATTAGAATAGTTAGTGGAGACATAAATACTATAGGTAGTGTAGTTGCGATAGGAAATGAACAATTCTATGTAATTGGTCAAGAAGATGGAAAAGTTAAGTTATTATCAATGTATAATTTACATGTGGGAAATGTAGTTAATAACGATAAAAGTATAGTTGCTTTACAAGCTCCTACTGGTATTCAATATAGTGGAGCTAAAGGACATATTACTGGTGGGCTTCCTTTTATAGGTGTTACTCCGTTTTCTGAAACTGATGTTTTATATGAAAATAGTATAGTTAAAGGGTACGTTGATAATTATTTATATTATTTGAATTCATTAGGTGTAACAGTTCTCGATGCTCGTTTAATAAATTCAAATGAGTTGAATTTATTAGGGTGTAGTACTTCTGCGTGCAGTAGTGTTCCAGCATGGCTTATATCTTCTTCTTTTTGGTGTGATGGTCATGATGATAGTGTTGGTGTTTGTGTTGTTATTAGTGATGGCATTAATAGTTTTTCAAGTTATGATTATGGAAAGGCTTTAGGTGTTCGTCCAGTTATAGAAATATCTTTATCAGAATTTTAGAAGACTTATGTCTTCTTTTTGTTTCTATTGAAGATTTTTGTTACATATGATATAATATGTCCGAGAGGTGGTAAAAGATGTTTTCAAATAAAGGAAAAGGATTACCTATGATTATTACAATATTTATGATTGTTGTAATTATCTATTTATTTGCGACTGTTGAGCAACCTCTTGTAGTGTGCGAAAAGAGAAATGTTAATGATTTAGATATAGTTGTTTCAGAGGTTTTAGAAACTACTCTTGATAGTAATGAAATCAGAAAGATGGTACTTGTGAAAACAATAATATTACCTGATGAATATTTAGTGGACGATAGTGAGTTAGATAGTATTATGTTTGCGATTGAAAAGTCTTATCAATATTTAGGTGCTGATAAGTATACAATTACTAAAGGTAAAGATAGAGTTACTGTTAGAGTAGAAGTTGAAGATGATGAAACTCTTATATTAAATAATATTGAATTTTTCGATAACGATGGACTACAAATGAGAATAAATTCTAATACAAAAAGTAGTGATGTCTTAACATTAAAAATAGATGACGACTATAGTGAGGGAGAATTTATGACTCGATTAAAAAATAATGGTTATTCTTGTAAATAACTTTTAGAGAGGTAGAGATTAGTGAATTTCGATATAAGTTCGTTAGTTGATGGATTAGACTTTTCTACAAATCATTTTGTTGATGCTGGAAATGGTTTAATGCTTACTAATGGAGAGATTAGTGTTTTAAAAAGATTTGGTATTAATTATTTAAAGTGTAGTTCTTTAAAAGAAATTTTATATCAAATTGATGTAGTTTTAAAAGAAGATGAAGATGAGGATTTAGATGAACTTGATTTAATTGCATCTTCTATTGCTGAAAGAGACTATTATCAAAATACTAATAAATAATAAATTTGTATTTTTAAGAAGTAGTAAATTTTATTAATGGTTTACTACTTTTTTATGGAAAAGAGGAGGTTAAATAGTGGAATTAGAGAGAAGTATAGAGTATCAAGAAATGATGCTTAAGTATGAATTTGCAAAGAAGAAAGTGGAGACTGATTTAGAAATATTACTTAGGGAATATGCTTTTAAAGAGGGGTATAATCCTGTTGAACATATAAAATCAAGAATTAAAAGTTATGAAAGAATTGTTGAAAAACTTAAAAGAAAAGAAAAAGAAATTACAGTAACTAATATTTTAAGTAATGTTAGTGATGTTGTTGGAATGAGAATAGTTTGTTCTTTTATAAAAGATGTTTATACTATTGCAGATATTATTAGATCTACTGGAGAATTTATTTTAAAGAGTGAAAAAGACTATATTGAGGAACCTAAAGAATCTGGTTATAGAAGTTATCATATGATTGTTTTAGTACCAATTCATTTAGAAAATAGAACGGAATATATTCCTGTTGAAATTCAGATTAGAACAATTGCAATGGATTGTTGGGCAAGTCTTGATCATAAATTAAGATATAGATATCCTGATAAAATAAGTTTAGAATTAGAAAACGAAATAGTAGAAAGTGCTAATGACATGTTAGAAATAGATAAGAAGATGCAACGTATTTCAGATGTTATTAACAAAGAGGTTTAATTATGAATTATATGTTAGATAAGATAAATGTGCATGAGAAGAAAGAAGAAATTATTAAGACTTCAAATGAGATTTTAAAGTTATTAAAAGATAATAAGAATTTAAATGAAAGTGAAATGTTAATGACAATTGAACTAGCTCTTGCTCAGTTAAATTATGATTTATATAAAATAAGTGGAGATAATGATAAGTAATTATTTCCTCTTTTTTTTGTTTTTGATATAATAGATATATTGGAAAAGAGTGATAAGATGATTTATTTAGATTATAGTGCGACAACTCCTGTTAATGATAATGTATTAGATACTTATGTTAAGGCTACTAAGGAGTTTATAGGTAACCCTAATTCATTACATAGTTTAGGGGTAAATGCTAAGAAGTTAATTGATGCTTCTACTAATCAAATTGCATCTATTTTAGGTGTGAAGGCTAGTGAAGTTATTTATACAAGTGGAGCAAGTGAAGCTAATAATCAAGCTATTAAGGGTATTTGTTTAAAATATCAAAATAGAGGTAAACATATTATTAGTACAGAACTTGAACATTCTTCTGTAATAGCACCTCTTGCTTATTTAGAAAATTTAGGATTTGATGTTGATTTTGTTAAGTTAGATGAAAATGGTGTAGTTGATTTAGAAGATTTAGAAAGACTTATGAGAGATGATACTATTTTAGTTAGTATTGCTTCTGTTAATAGTGAAGTTGGTGTTAAACAACCTCTTGATAAAATTAGTAAAATAGTTAGAAAATATCCTAAATGTTTCTTTCATAGTGATGTTACTCAAAGTATTGGTAAAGAGAAAGTTGATTTATCAGTAGTTGATTTAGCTTCTTTTTCTGGACAAAAGTTTTATGGTATGAAGGGTATTGGTGGTTTAATTAAGAAAGAAAGTATTGTGATTGAACCATTAATTCATGGGGGAAAATCTACTACTATTTATAGAAGTGGTACTCCAGCAACTCCTTTAATTGCTAGTTTAGCTAAAGCATTAAGACTTGCTTATGAAGATTTTGATAATAAGTTAAATCATGTTATTGAATTAAATAAATATTTAAAAGAAAAATTAGAGAGTTTAGATGTATTTATTAATAGTAATGAATTATGTGTTCCACATATTGTTAATATTAGTTTAAAAGGTATTAAATCAGAAACTATGTTACATGCTTTAGAGGGTCATGATATTTATGTTTCGACTCAAACAGCTTGTTCTACAGGGAATTATTCTAAAGCAGTATATGCTGTTGTTAGAGATGAAGAAAGAGCAGGTAAGAGTTTAAGAATTAGTTTATCTTATTTGACTACAAAAGAGGAATTAGATAAATTTATTAGTGTATTTAAAAAGTTAATTGATGAATTACATATTAAGTAGGTGATATTTAATGAAGGTTGTTAAAATAAATGCTATTTGGTGTAGTGGATGTTTAGTGATGAATAAGAGATGGAAAAATATTTTAAAGAATCAGACAATCGAGACAATTAATTTAGATTATGATATGGATGAAGATGAAGTAAAAAAATATAATGTTGGAGATATTTTACCAGTATTTATATTTTATAAAGATGATAAAGAAGTTATTCGTACGACTGGTGAGGTTAGTGAAGAAGAACTACTTAAAATAATTGAGGAAGTAGGTGGTTCTAATGAATAAAGTTATTAGATTTTTACTTTTATTAGTTGTTTCATTTTTATTTGTTTTACCTGTAAGTGCCAAAGAGGATGATAAAATTACTTTATATTTGTTCTATGGTGATGGTTGTCCTCATTGTGCTCAAGAAAAAATATTTTTAGATAGTATAAAAGATAGTTATGATAATTTGGATATTGTAATGTATGAGGTTTGGAAAAACCCTGAAAATCAAAAGTTTTTAGAACAAGTTAAAAATGAACTTGGTATTCAAAGAAGTGGTGTTCCTGTTACTATAATTGGTGATACTTATATGGTTGGATGGAGTGAAGCTTTAGAAGGAAGAGTTACTCGTGCAATTAGATTTTATAATCAAAATGATTATGTTGATGTTGTTGAACAAATAAAAAATGGAGTTTATGAAAAAGAAGAGGAACATGAAGGGGAATTTGATAAAGAAGAAGAGAAGTCTGATGATGATGCAACTGTTGATGTTCCTATAATTGGTAAAGTTAATTTGAAAAATGTTTCATTAACTACAGCAGGTGTTATACTTGGACTTGTCGATGGATTTAATCCTTGTGCTATGTGGGTATTACTATTCTTAATTAGCATGTTAATTGGAATGAAGAATAAGAAAAGAATGTGGATTATTGGTCTTACATTCTTAGGTAGTTCAGCACTTGTTTATATGTTAATTATGTTGTCATGGTTAAATATTGTTGTTAGTGTAGCAACATCTATTTGGGTAAGAAATATAATTGCTTGTGTTGCAATTATTGGTGGAATTATTAATTTAGTTAATTTCTTCAAACATCAGGATAGTGGATGTAGTGTTGTTGATGAAAAGAAAAGAAAAAGTGTATTTTCTAGAATTAAGAAATTTACTCAAGAAAAGAGTTTGATTCTTGCACTTATTGGTGCAGTAGCACTTGCTTTTTCAGTTAATATAATTGAACTTGCTTGTTCTGCTGGACTTCCACTTGTTTATACTCAATTACTTGCTATAAATAATATTACTGGATTCGGAGCTTTCATATATGTTTTACTTTATATAATTTTCTTCTTATTAGATGATTTAATTATATTTTTTATAGCAATGAAAACTATGGAAGTAACTGGTTTTTCAACTAAGTATAGTAAGTATTCTCACTTAGTTGGGGGAATATTAATGGTACTAATTGGAATTTTACTAATTTTTAAACCAGAATGGTTAATGTTTGGATTTTAGGGAGTTTACAACTTCCTTTTTATTTTGTATAATTATATAAGAGAATAAAGGAGTGGCATTATGGAAAAAGAAATGATTGAAATAGTAAATACAAATGGTTCAATTGATAAAGTTGAAGTAGTAACTTATTTAGTAACAGAGGATGGTCAAAGTAAGTATTTAGTTTATACAAAAGGTGAAACTCAAGGTACTGAGGGTGATCAAGTTATATATATTTCTAAAATAATTTCTGAAGATGGCACTTTGAAATTAGATGAGATTCAAAATGATGAAGAGTGGTCTACTGTTCAACAATTATTAAAGAAAATAGCAAATTCAAATGAAGGTGAATAATTAGAAAGGTGGTCTTAAACATGAAACATGAAAGTAAAGCTTTAGATAGTCTAGATAAAATTATTGATTTAATTTGGCATGAAGAAGGTCGTTTAGCAATTATTAATAGATATGGTGCATATTTAAGTGATAATGAAAAAGCTCAAGCTACACAATTAATTACTAGTCAAAAAGCAAATATGGATCGTCTTTTTACTATTTATAGAGATGAATTATTACCTTTAATGCATGAAGTTCGTAGAAATAGTGAAGCAATGGATCCACTATTTGATAAATTACTTACATCTGCGATGATAGCAAGACAAATGAGTGGCGAACAAAATGTAACCGCAGAAAATACTGTGATTGATGCAGTTAGAACTGAGGAAACTGCAATACAAGATGGTACTGCATTAGTAAATAATACTGGTGCTGGTGTTGCTCCAGCAGAGGTTTCTTCTAGTGAAGTTTCTGGTGAGGGTATTGAAAATGCTGTTGAAGTTACAGCTACTGAAGGTTCTGATGTTGTAGGTGCTGTAAGTGAACCGGCAGGTGATAGTGTTGCTCCTACAGAGGAAACTGTTAGTGAGTCACAATTTAATTTAGGTGATGCTGCTGCTAATGCTGGTACAGGTGAAGGAGCAAGCGATGCTTCAGTTGATACTAGTAGTGTTGTAGAAGAATCACAAGCTGTTTCTAATGAAAATCCATTAGGTAGTGGAGTTGAAATAGCAGGAGAAACTACTAGTAGTGAAGGTGCTTCAGCAGAAGGTGCTCCTGTAGAAGGTGGTTCAGATAATTCTGAAGTTACACTTTCTAGTATGGAAGAAGAATCAGCTGCGCCTTTCGTATTATCTCCAATAGATGAAGATGTTGCACCAGCAGTTACTGAGGAAGAAGCTAAGAAAGCAGAAGAAACAATTGCTCAGGCTGATCAACAATTAGGTACAATTGATGCTATGAAGACTGATATTATGGCAAGTACCGAATTAACTGAAGAAGAAAAAACTGAAAAGTTAGAACAATATACAAGAATATCTGATGTTGCTGTTAAAGCAATATTAGTTACAAAAGCTCAATGTGAAAAATTATTAGCATCTAGAGCTAGTCAAAAAGCATTATTAAGTCCAAAAGCAGAAGAAGTAACTGCTGATGTGACTTCAACTGATGAAGTAGTTGCATTACCTGATCTTTCAGCAGGTGAAGGAGAAGCTGTTGTTGCTCTTCCTGCTGCTGATGGAGAAGCCGCTACAACAGAAGAAAAGAAAGAAGATGGAGTAGTAATACCTGCAATTGGTTCAGATGCACCAGCAAGTGATGCTCCTGTTACTTCCGATAATGCAGAAGCAACTGCAACAGACGGAGTAGTATTACCAATGATTGGTGCTGATGCACCAGCAAGTTCTGCTCCAGCTGCTGAAGCAGTAGCAAGCGATGCTGTTGTTAGTGATTTAGTTCTTGAAATACCAGGTGCTGCTCCTAGTGAAGCTGCAACTGATGCACAAAATAGTCAAAATGAATTACAAACAATGATTGAACAAGCTAATGCATTATACAAAGAAGGTAAGACAGCTGAAGCTCAAGCGTTATTTGAAAAAATTGGAACGATGAATAAAGAGGCAGCAAGTGGAGATGCTTCTGCAGAAGTTGCTGAAGATGCAGCAGTACTTGTTAAGAAATAAGAGGCTTTATGATAGATAAAGATAAGTATGAAGAATATATAGAAAGTCTATTAAATATTGCACGTCTTACTAATAAAGAAAATTCTATTTTATTTAATTTTGATATTTCAGGTGAGACTTGTAGTAATGTTGTAAGTTTTATTCAAAGAGATGGAACTAAAGATATTTTAAAAGAAGAATCATTTGCTTGTGATGATGAATTTTATAAAGATTTTTTAGAAAAGTTTATTGTCGAATATTATGAAGAAATGGTTGTTGCTTTTAATGATAATATTGATATTTCATTAGATGGAAATTATTCTTTTAGAGTTATTACCGATGATAATGATATGTTATCAATAAATGGTATTTCATTAGATTATGCAAATTATTTAATGGATTTAACAAAGAAAAGACAAGAAAAAGTAGAAGAACTAGTATTAAATGATGATGGTGTTACAACAGCATTTGCAACATTTGTATTAGTTGGAGGAATTGGACTTGTATTTCTTGCAATGGTTTTATTATTAAGTTAACAGTATTTGATACTGTTTTCTTTTTTTTATAGATTTTTATTTTGGGGTTTGCTATAATTATTTATAGTAGAAGGGAGTGTTAATATGAAGACAAAAGCAAAATTGTTTTTGGGCAAATTATTAATAGTCTTTTCTGTTTTTTTGATTATGTTGGGAGTTGCTTTTACATTTTCAAAAGATGAAAAATTACTTCATCCAATTTATGATGTTACACTTTTAACTAGTAGTGAAAATGAAACTATTTCGATTACAACAGCAGCATCAGATGAAGAAATATTTCCAGCAGATACTTCTACTAAAGTTGAACATGATACTAATCCTAGTGATAATGCTCAAAGTATGATTAAGCCTACTGCAGATGAGGTATCAGTTTTACTTAGAGAACAAATTGAAAAGACATATGGTGTAAAAGTTAAATATGCTAGTGAGACAAACGGATATAGTGTAGGAGGTATGTCAACTACACCTATAATTGATCCTGTTACTAGTCAAAATGCTTTAATTAATTTGAATATGGCACTAGCTTTATATCCTAAAGGTTTTTTTCAAGAAATTAAGAGTAAGGGTTATCCATTAACTTTTTATTTAGTAAAAAGATATTCTACTGATAATGTTACTGGAGTTACTGATTCTTCTAATAAGAATGTTATTATTTCAGTAGCTACTGATTATGATTTTATTGATACTTTTCATCATGAAGTTTATCATTATATAGAAAGATATATGTTAAAATCAGGAGCAACATTTACTTCTTGGAATGGTTTAAATCCAGCTGGATTTAAATATGGTGTTATTGATTCTGCATATTCTTATTCTAGCGATTTTTCACAAGATGCATTTTTTGTTAATAGTTATGCTATGACAGATCAATATGAAGATAGAGCTTCTACATTTGAATATATGATGAAGACGAATAAAGCAAGTTGTTTAAATTATGGAAAAACAATTTGGTTAAAAGCAAAGACAATGAGTGAACAAATTGATTATTTCTTTAATACAGTTACACCTACTGTGACTGAACATTGGGAAAGACATTTATATTAAAAAGGTGGTTAAGAATGAAACAAATATTTATTAATGAAGATAATTTACATGAAGAAGATTTAGAAGGTACAGTTATTAGAGTTAAAGCAATGCTTATAAATAGTAATAATGAAATATTACTTGCTCATAATAATGGGACTTATCAATTTCCTGGAGGTCATAAAGAAGATGATGAGGAAATGGAAGAAACTTTAATTAGAGAAGTAAAAGAAGAAACTGGTATTGATGTTAGTTTAGATATGGGACCATTTATGCAAATAGTTACATATGATTCTAATTATTTTGGTACTGGTAGAAAAATGTGTAGTAAAATCTATTATTATGTTATTCATACTGATGAGACACCTAATTATCAAGAAACTAATTATGATGAATTAGAATGTCAAACAGAATTTAATTTAATGTATACTGATGTTTTAGGTTTATGTAAGTTTTTAGATGATGCTGTAGTAGAAGGAACAATGGATCCTAATATTTGTAGAGAAATGAAATTAGTTGTTGAAGAATATAATAGAATTTATAATTAAGTGTAAAGATAGGCTATGCCTATTTTTTTGTTTATTTGACAAAGTTTTTAAATAAGTGTAGAATTGTCATAGTGGGGTTGCAATTGAGGTGAACACTTTGAAGAAAGAGAAAATTATTAGTGGACTTTTAGCACTTGTTGGTTTTGCTATGATAAGTGTTGCAGTTTTTTTACAAACGGAAAAGTCTTTTAGTATTGATGAAATAGATGTTAAGAGTATGTCTGCTTCTGCAAATATGTATGTTAAAGATAATCATAATAATGATGATGTTGAAATGGTTTTTGAAGAAGTAGATATGGAAACAACTCCTGTTGCAGTTATGATTCTTCCAAGAACTGAAGTTTATGATGGACTTACATTAGAAGAGTTAGGTGCTAAGATTGATAGAAATTTAGGAGATGGCTACATTGGTGGAAAAGGAGAATTAATTGCTAGTTATTGTATTGAAAAGGGTGTAGATCCTTATATTGCAACAGCGATAATACTTCATGAAACTGGATGCCGTGCTAAATGCTCTAAATTAGTTAGAAATTGTAATAATGTAGGTGGTATAAAAGGTAAACCTTCATGTGGAGGAGGCGCTTTTAAAAGATTTGATACATTAGACGATGGAATTAGAGGATTTGTAAATAATTTACAAAAGAATTATTATGCATATGGATTAACTACTGTTGAAGCAATTGCTCCAAAGTATTGTGAAGGAAATACTTGGGCAGGGAAAATTAATTGGTATGTAAATGTAATTAAAAATAGTTAGACCACTGAAAAGGTGGTTTTTTATTGCTTTTTTTTAGGTTTTGTGATATAATATAGCCACATTTGAGGGGGACTTAATATGGATAGTGAAAGACTAGATGATATTGTAGAAGAAAATGAAGAATCTTCTAAAAAAGATCCTGACTTTGTTTTGGTAGAAGATTCAGATTTATTTGAATCTTGTCCTGATGAGGTATCTATTTCATCTGAATGTATTGATGAATTAGATGAGGAAGAAGAACAAGAAAATGCTAAATTTGTTAAGACTACAAGAATATTTTGGGGTGTTTTAACTGCGATTTCTGCTTTATTACTTTGTGGCTTAATTTATATGAAGTATATTATGTGGAATCCTACGGATAGAGATTTATGTCAAGATAACTTATTTTGTGGTAGTTCACTTGCTATTTCACCTGATGAACTTGATGATATAACTTCGACACTAGAAAATAGTTTGGGTATTAAAATAGAAGATGAATTTAAAGATGAATATGCTTTACTTTATGCAGTATTAGAAAATGATTGTTTAACTGAAGATGAGAAAAATGTTTTTTATGGATTTATTGATATTATTAAAGATAATCCTTATATTGATAGGGAAGAAGCATATAGATCTTTAAGAAATGTTGATGTTTTATACAAATGTAGACCTTATTATTTTGATAAGACTGTACAAGGTGCTTACTCCCATGAATTTGAAAGTATTGGAATTTTTGAAAAAGATGAAGACAATTTAATATTAAAACATGAAGGAATTCATGCGATATTTTGTAATGATAAAACAGCTAATCTACCTAAGTATTTTAAAGAGGGTATGACTGAATTATTAGTTAATGAATATTTTGAAAGTAAGCCTTTTGTAGAGCTTTCTAATTATCCTTTTGAGATTGCAGGAGTTAAGATTTTATGTGAAGTTACTTCTCCTGATACTGTTTTAAAAGCTTTTTCAACAGGAGATATGGATGTTATTGCGCAAGATATGGCTACTATTACTGGTGATATTGAAGTCGCTAGAAAAGCATTAGATGCTTTTGGAAAAGTTTTTTTGAAACATTATGGAGAATTAGAAGAAGATTTAACTTATGAAGAAATAGTTAATGAATGTATTCCAGTATTTAGAGGTATAGTTACTGCTAAATATAAAGAAGAAGATGCTAATAGGGTTTCATATTTTTATAATGAAATTTTATTAGGTAATATTTTCTATGATGGAGCATATGATAAGTATGTAGATGATTTAGTTGAGTTTGGTAGTGATCATAAAGCTTATTTTTCAAGTAAATTAAAAAATAAGTTAGCATCTGAAGAAATTGTTGATAAAATTAGTGATGATGATTCTAAAACTTATAAAAAAGATAAATAAGTGTAAACTTGACAAATTATTTTTAATATGATATAATTATCTTCGTAATTGATGGCACATTATTCTAGTCAATTACTTTACTAGGAAGACGAAATTAAAAAGTCGTTAAAGGGCATATCGATGAAACCTTTGGTGTCTGCTTCTTACGCCCAGTTTGGGGTGGATGCTGAAGATGAAAGATATAGGGCGCTCGTAATGGCATACGATCAACGACCCTGTATCTATGGAGACCTATTGTTGTAGCAAACCTATACGTACAGACTGATGGATTTGTTATGAGGTAGGATAGAACCTGCAATGTGGCGAAAGCTATGTGCAGTGTAGCCTGTCTTGAGTGAAAATATTGGGATAAATGAACTACTTTATTTATAGGCGGCCACCTATTAGTAAATGATTGCGTTTTGAAATTATTTTTGCAAAAAAGAATTAGAAGTAGAGTGTTGGGGAGGAAATCTCCTAGGGTGCTTTTAATATAGGATTGCAGTGGGCACTAAGTGGTAATCAAGTCGTATGAACGGTGACGTCATACTTGCTTCAGTAAAGGGGAACCGCATTATTGGTAACGGTAATGTTGAGGTGAGAGAAATTCTACTTGACCTAAGGCTCAGAGTTTACTATATTAACGCCATTACTTATTTTTATAAATAATAGTATTTTATATACTATTTTTTTATTAGTTTAAAGGAGTTTAAAAGGAATATGAAAAAATGTACTGAGAAGGAAGAACTGAAAAACTTAATAGTACAAACAAGAAGAAAAGAAAAGATAAAAAAGGAACATGTTAATGTTAAATGGATTATTGAAATAGTTATAATGGCATTTACTATTTCATTTGCATTGTCATTTGTTTCACAAACAACAATACCAAAATTATCTACTTGGATTGGTGTAGTTATTACCTTAATATTCATTGGATTAGGTATTATCTTTGATATTGTGGGAGTTGCTGTGAATAGTGCAGATGAAAAGGTATTTCATTCTATGAATGCTAGAAAAGTAAAGGGGTCAAAAGTAGCTGTTATTTTTAAGAAAAATGCTGATAAGGTATCTAGTTTCTGTAATGACGTTATTGGAGATATTTGTGGTATTATTTCTGGTGCAGCTGGGACAACTATTGCAGTTAATATTGCTAAGTCATTAAATGTTGAATTATTATTTGTGAATTTAACTGTTGCAGCAATAATTGCAGCTTTAACTATTGGTGGAAAAGCTATGGGTAAAAGTTTTGCAATGAATAAGAGTGATATTATTCTTTATGAATTTGCTAAAATAGTTTCTATATTTTATAAGGGATAGAGATATCTCTTTTTTTATTGTATAATTGTTAATAGAGGGTGATAAGGTTATGGTAAAGAAAAGAAATCAAGCAATCCAAATATTAAGAGTAGTTGCATGTATTATGGTTTTCTTTGTACATTTTGGACAACGTTTATCAATAACAGGAACAATTGGTTCTTTATTTGATTTTGGTAAATATGGTGTTCAATTGTTTTTTCTTATAAGTGGTTTCTTAGCTGCTAAAACGTTTAAAGAAAATAAGAAAGTAAATATAAAAGAATATTATATTAAAAGAGCAATTACATTATTACCTTTATATTATTTTGTTATTTTAATTTATTTTATTTTAGAAAATATTTGTAATAATTATATGGATACTATTCCAATTGATAATACTGGTTTATATTGGTTTAGATATATATTTTTATTAAATGGATTTATTAATAGTGATACGTATTTTTGGTCTAACTTAGGTATTACTTGGACAATTCCAATATTTGCATTTTTTTATTTAATGGCTCCATTCATATTGAAGAAGGTTAAGAATTTTTCATCTTCTATAGTTTGTTATATATCTATTTTTGGTGTTAGTAGAGTATTAAATTATATTTATGAGTGTAATATATTTACTTATATTCATTATTTATTTTTAGGGGTTTTATTATATTATTCTATAAAAGAAAAGAAAGAAGTAATTACTTCGTTAGTATTTTTAGTTTTATGTTTAGTTGCGGGGATTTTTCTAAAGATTGAATGGTTATATGTATTTGTATTTTGTTCTATTATTTTATTGTTATCAAAAGTTAAATTTAAGTTACCTAAATTTTTAGAAAAGATTATTAATGTTTTAGATAAGTATTCTTATACTTTATATCTTGGACATGGTGTTATTTTTTGTGGGATATTAGATAAATTAATTTTATTTGGTACTTCATGAATTATTATTTTATTAATTGCAATATTTGGTACTTGTTTATTTACTTTTATAGTTGGTAAGTATATTGAGAAACCTATGCAAAGAATTCTTTCTAAAAAACTTTTAGATTAATATGAATATGACAAGTTTGAAGACTTGTCTTTTCTTTTGTTTTCTGATAAAATAAAGTGACTTTGATAAAACGAGGTGGATAATATGATACAAGTAAATAATGTAAGTTTAAAGTTTGGTAAAAGAACATTGTTTGAAGAAGTTAATATTAAATTTACTAATGGTAATTGTTATGGATTAATTGGAGCAAATGGTTCAGGTAAATCAACTTTTTTAAAGATATTAAGTGGTGAGCAAGAAACTACTACTGGTGAAGTTGTTATTGGTAAAGATGAAAGAATGTCTTTCTTAAGACAAGATCACTATCAATATGATGATAAGAGAGTTATTGATGTAGTTATTATGGGTAACCAAAAACTATATGCAATAATGGAAGAAAAGGACAGAATGTATCAACAAACTGAATTTAGTGATGAAGATGGTATGAAGTTAGCAGAACTTGAAGCTGAATTTATGGATTTAGATGGATGGAATGCTGAACCTGATGCAGCAGTACTTTTAAATAATTTAGGTATTGCAGAAGAACATCATTATATGACAATGGGTGAACTTCCAGTTAAGGAAAGAGTTAAAGTATTACTTGCTCAAGCTTTATTTGGAAATCCAGACATATTATTATTAGATGAACCTACTAACAGTTTGGACTTAGAAGCTATTAGATGGTTAGAAGAGTTTTTAATTAACTTTGATAATACAGTTATTATTGTTTCACATGATAGACATTTCTTAAATAAAGTATGTACACATATAGCTGATATTGATTATGGAAAAATTAAGTTATATGTAGGTAACTATGATTTCTGGTATGAATCAAGTGAGTTATTACAAAGACAAATGAAAGAATCTAATAAGAAGAAAGAAGAAAAGATTAAAGAATTACAATCATTTATTGCGAGATTTAGTGCTAATGCGTCTAAGAGTAAACAAGCTACTTCTCGTAAGAAAATGTTAGAAAAGATTCAATTGGATGAAATTATTCCTTCATCTAGAAAATATCCATATATTGATTTTAAAATTGAAAAACCTGCAGGTAAGGAAATTTTAAAAGTAGAAAATCTTACAAAGATTGTTGATGGAAGAAAGATTTTAGATAAAGTATCATTTACTATTTTAAAGGGTGATAAAATTACTTTTATTGCTCAAGATGATATGGTTAAAACTACTTTATTTAATATTTTAATGGGTAAAGAAAAGTATGATAAAGGTACTATTGAATGGGGTAAAACAATTATTCCAGGATATTTACCACAAGATAATAATGAATATTTTAATACTGATAAAAATATAATGGAGTGGATTGGTCAATACTATGACATTAAAGATGAAACTATTTTACGTGGATTCTTAGGAAGAATGTTATTTAGTGGAGAAGATGTATTTAAGAAAGTTAATGTTTTATCTGGAGGAGAAAAAGCAAGATGTATGTTATCTAAGATGATGCTTGAAAATCCTAATTTCTTAATACTAGATGAACCTACAAACCACTTAGATCTTGAAAGTATTACGTCTTTAAATAAGGGACTTGTTAATTTCCAAGGAGAAATTTTATTTACATCACGTGACTATGAATTAAATAATACTGTTACTAATCGTGTAATTGAAATTTTAGAAGATGGAAAGATTATTGATAGAAGTGTTCCTTATGAAGAATATATTGATAAAAAGTAGGGGGATTTATGGAAATAAAACAGGGTATAGTTCGTAATTATGTTGTTACTGATAGAGAAAAGTTCTGTGATGCTATGGCAAGAACTTTATGTAAGATGCAAATTTCTTATGTTCAAATAGATAATGAATTTCATTTTAATGATAAGATTTATAGATTTTATAATTTTGGAGAAGTTATTGAACTTACAGAACATGTTTCATTTGTTTGTCTAGATAGAGAGAAAGTTTTAACTTTATCACCTAGTGATTTATTATTTACTAGAGAAAAAGATGATTTAGCTAGAATGCTTGATCCTTTACAAGCAGATGTTATTTCTGCTCCAGAAGAAGTAACTTTTGAAGATAAAAGACAAAAAACACAAGTAAATGTAAAACAATTAAGAAAACATGATAATAAAATGGTTAATCAAAGATTAAGAAATAGTTATAGACAACAAGGTTTTAGAAATAGACGTAATGGTTAAATTTATAGTTTTTGTTCTAAAGGTTGTGTGTTATAATATTGTTAGATGAGAGGTGCTAATATGGGAAAAGTATATGAGCAAGTATTAAAATTTAAAGAAAGACATCCAATGACAATTGCATGGAGATTAAAACAAAATGCTTCTGTTATTGAGCAACATTTAAATCCAGGAGAAAGACCATTATATACTTTTGCAGCACAAAAGAATGATAGTCCATTTAATATTTGGAGTACTGCTGTTATATGTCTTACTAATAAAAGAATATTAATTGGTAGAAAAAGAGTAGTTATTGGATATTTCTATAATGCTATTACACCAGATATGTTTAATGATTTAAAAATATCTAGTGGTATTATTTGGGGAAAAGTTCATATTGATACTGTTAAAGAATTTATTACTTTATCAAATATTTCTAAAGAAGCATTATTAGAAATTGAAACAGAAATTTCTTCTTATATGATGGAAGAAAAGAAAAAATATGCTAGAGAAGGCGATAAATAAAAGGACTTTATTTACGTCTTTTTTTTTGTTATAATGAGTATGGTGATAAGGTATGAAAAAGGCTATGCCAATTCTATTAATTATTGGGTGTTTAGGTTTAATATTACAAGTTGCTGTTAATGTTTTTACTGTTGAAAAGAATAGTAATTATACTTTGAAGACAGATGAGAATGTTTATAGTATTAAAGAACATTTAGAAGTAATTGATGAAGTTTCTTATTATAATATTGGAATTACAGATAAAGATGGTCAAGTATATACAGTGTTTTTAGAAAAAAATCTTAATAAGCAAACTGAGATTGTTAGGGATATTAAGACTTTTAAATCTAATAATTTAAGTTGTATATTTCCGATATTTAGAAGAGGTGTAACTGGAAATGTTACATGTTTATATAATGGTGAAGCAGTTAGTTATGATTATTTAAAACAAATGGGTAATGCTGATGTAAAAACTATTGTAGAAAAATTAAAGAGTGAAAAGTATTCTCATAAGACTTGGGAAGAAAGAACTTCTTCTGTAGAAAAAATGTTTGCTGAGGGTAGAGGTATTGATGTTTATACAGATAATATTTTAAAAGATTATACTTTCTTAATATGGAGATATAAGGGATTATATATTTTAAAAAATGATGATTTATTAATAAAAGATTATTTAGAAAAAGATATTTATGATAATACTTTATCTGCTATTGTTGGTAGATATTATGTTACTGCAGAAAAGAAAACTGAAACGTTTAGGGTAAGTGAACTAGTTTATTATAATACTAAAGAACTTGGTAGAGGAAAGATAATATTACCTGATGCTACAAGTAGTGATATTTATTTTAATGGTGTTGTAGGTAATGTTCTTTATATGACTGATATTGGTAATAAGAAACAATTTGTTATTAATCCTGCTGCAGAAAAAGTTACTGAAGTTGGTAATGCTGAAAAAGGATTTATTACTTTTGTAGATGGTGAAAAGAAAGAAGTTTCTGCAAATGAGTTTTTAACTTCAAAAGTTTATTTTAGTAATGCTTTAGTTACTAATGATGAAATTATTAAAAAGTATGGTGCTGATGTACAAATAAAAAGAGATGGAGAATTTTATTATTTTAAATGTAGTAATGGAAAGTTCTATAGATCACATATTGATAGTCCTGATAAAGCTGAAGTTTTATTTAGTTTTAATAATATTACTGAATGGAAAGTAAAGAATGGTGATATATTATTAGCTGCTGGGGATATGGTTTATTTCTATAATGAAAAAGAAGGTTTATTACCAATTGCTAATAATAAAGAGTTATTATATAACAGTAATAATATTATTGATTTTTGGAAGAAGTAGGAAACTACTTCTTTTTTATTGCATATAATATAAAAAATAATTTTTTTAGTTGAAATTTAAAAAAAGGTCTGATATAATCATAGGTACATGGGGCTTTAGCCAAGTGGTAAGGCGTGGGTCTGCAACACCCTGAGCACCGGTTCAAATCCGGTAGGCCCCTCCATTTTTTTTTATTTGCGGATGTAGTTTAATGGTTAGAATACGGCCTTGCCAAGGCTGTGATGGGGGTTCGATTCCCCTCATCCGCTCCATAGTGAAATCTGCTCGAACTTTTCGAGTTTAATAAATAACTAATCTAGAAATGGATTAGTTTTTTTGTGTTTAAAAAGACTATCCTACTTTATAAGGAAAGGATGGAACTATGGTAAAGATTATTAAGGAAGAACTATCATTTGAAGAATCATTAAAAAAGAAAATTGAGTTTATTTGTGATTTTTGTAATACTACTCCAAAATTTATTAACGGAAGTATTAGAAAGATTGATAAGACAAATTTAACTTATATTGAACCACATAGAATTATTATCAATAATATTACTTTTCTTGCTTTTAATTATTCTAATGAGATTTTTATTGAAAACTTATCTAATAATATTAAGTTATCAGATTTAGAAAACTATTTAAAATCAATCTAAATACTATGCCCTATTTGGGGCATTGACAAATCTTTAAAAAATGATATTATATAAAACCAATAAAGGATGTATCATCTCTAGAAATGGAGGGACATTTATGATAAAATATATACATAAGAAAATAAATTTATATAATGATTTTATTGAGGAGTCAGTAGTATTTAGACTTTATTAAATACTATTGTCTCCTCTTTTTTTGGAAAAGGAGTTGAAGTTTAATGAAAGAAGAAAAGAAAATTGCAGGGCTTTATATTCGTGTTAGCACTGAAGATCAAGCTCGTGAAGGATTTAGTTTACCAGAACAAGAAAAGCGTTTAAGGGCTATGTGTGAGTATAAAGGTTATGAGATATATAAATTATATAAGGATGCTGGAATAAGTGCTAAAACAGGCAATTATAGACCTGCATTTGAAGAATTATTACAAGATATTAGAGATAAGAAATGTAATACTATTGTTGTATTAAAGTTAGATAGACTAACAAGAAGTGTTTATGATATGGAAGGTATAATGAAATTTCTAGATGAAAATGATGCATATCTAGATTGTGCTAATGAAGAAATAAATACTACTAATTCAAGTGGTAAAATGGTTGCTAGATTATTAACAACTGTTTCACAAAATGAAATTGAAAGAACAAGTGAAAGAACTAAAGTTGGTTTAGCTGGTGCAATTAAGTCTGGTCATATTCCTGCTCGTGCTCCACTTGGTTATAAGCACGAAAACAAATTACTTGTACCTGACCCACTAACAAAAGATATTGTTATAAGAATATATAACTTATACTTTCAAGGTTATTCTTATTATAATATTGCTACTTTATTCAATAAAGAACAAGTATTAGGTAAAACAAATTGGAAAGATACTGGAATATTAAGAATTATATCTAATGAAGTTTATAAAGGAGATTATGTTCATGGCAAAAGAACAAATCATCCTACTTATTATAAAGATGTTGTTGAACCTATTGTATCAAAAGAAATGTGGGATAATTGCCAAGTTCAAAAGAAGAAAAA
>JAGARQ010000044.1 GCA_017622175.1 Bacilli bacterium
TAATGGAGAAATATTGATGGATAGAGACACCGCATTACAATTTAATATTGATAATTTAGATTTACAATATACCGATGCTCAAGATCGTCCTGCAACAGAAACAGATACTTATAAAAAGATAAAAGATACTATTAGTGATACTATATATGCTGAAGATTTATTCTGAATAAAATTCTAATTAACAAAAAAATATAAAAGGAGAAATTTTATGAACATAATTCAAATTGAAAAATTAAGCGAAAAAAAATCTGTATCCGAATTGTTCAAAGAATTTTTCCCAGAAGAAGAATGTCCTTTTTACGGTGGATATGGATATGCTGAAAATGATTTGGTCTCTATTGATGCAACATCTGAATTTCAAGGAATTTCATTGGAAACTCAATTTATTCGTGCAAGATGTTATGCAGAACTAAATCTTCAAAGTAATAATGGACAAACTTATGAAGTTATTCATGTTGATAAAAAAAATCAACAACTTGTAAAACTAGATGAGAAAACAGTTGATGTTGTTGAATATACGATAATAGCAATTCCTTCTGATATTCTCAGTGAATTAAAAAAAGATTTTAATACATATAATCCTTATTTAAATAAGGAGGAAATAAAAAATAAATTTTTTGAAAAATTGGATGCAGCATCGGTTATGTATGATACAAAAGCATATTTTAATATTTCAAAGTTTTTCGGAAAGTTATTTTAAATTTATGTCTATAAAGTTTCTGCCCATCCTCGTTATACTACATTGTCCGAAAATGAAGAAAGTGATGCTTTCAGAGTTACAAGAAGAAGTAATACAAGTTAATTCTTGATTAAATAGAAAAGTTACTGAAAGGAGTTTATGATTGTGTTTTTAATATATCTGAAAATAGGTGCATTGGATATTTAGATAATAGTTATAATTTATTAATAGATAAAGATAAAGTATCATCAAATACTTCATATTGTAAGGTTTTAAAAAAATATAATGGTATAGGTGGATAAAAATGAAAATATGTGGAAAAGTTATTAAAATAAAAGTAAAACCTAATGTATCTTTTATATTAATTGAAAATAATGGAGTTAAACAAATTGTTGTAAAAAATATAAAAATAGACAAGATTAATATTGGTGATGTAATTACTTGCATAGTAACACGTGATAACAATAATAATGGAAAATTTAAAACATCTTACGAGTCTTTTTTATTAGATAGTTATAAAATAGAAAGTAGAAATATACGGAACTATCAATTAGATGTTAACAAAAAAAATGTAGAAGAATATTGTAAAAAGAAATATGAAATAAGAAAGTATTTGAATAAATTAGGTTATTTAGAAGTTGCTATCCCAACCTTAACTAATGGAGAAACTTCTTCAAAAGCTGAGTCTTTTTCTACTGATTATTCGAGAAATGATACAAAATTATTTCTTAGAAAAACAATGGATTCGTTTTTAAGAATGTATTCTTGTAGTGGTTTTGATAAGATTTATTCAATAGGTAATTGCTTTCGTAATGGTTATTTAACTAGTAAAAATAAGCCTGAGTTTGAAATGCTTTCTATATTTAGTAATTATTTATCTCAAAAAAAAGCAATGAATATTGCAGTTAATATAATTAAAATAATAACCTCAAAAAATAATAAAATTGTTTATATTGATGATGCTGATTATAAAAAAAAAAATACTTTAGAGGATACTTTTTATGTTATATCTAACTATGATAATTTAACAAATAGTTATTCTTCAGTAAATGATTTTAATAAAACGGATGAATTTAAAATCAAATATAAAGATATAACTATTGTTCACGGAGTAAGTGAAATTAGTGATTATGAGGAATATAACAAGAAAATTAATGAACAAGGTAAAAAAAGAAGTTATGGAGAATTACAAGTACTTGAAGATTTAATATCTTCTGGCGCACCACCTTGTTATAATTTAGGAATAAGTATTGTAAGATTATTAAGCTTATATAATGATGCAAAGATAAAAGATTTTGATTTTTTATCTTTTGATAGACTAGGAGGATAATAATATGAGCGAAGAAATAGATTTAAGAAAATTAACAAGGGAATATTTAAAATCATATTATTCAATTAATTCTTATATTGGATGTACAATAAATTGTGGTTATTGCTTTTTAGCACCAATTAAAATTGTTCCAATGAGACCAATAAAAGTAATTGAAGAAGAAGAGTTAATTAAAGAAATGTTAAATGATATATACTTTGAAAAAGATAAAACAGTTTTATCTTTAAATAATAGAACTGATCCTTTTATATCAAAAGAAGTTAAGGAAAGTACTTTCAAATTATTAGATATTATGGAAAAAATCGGTTTAAAAAATATTGTTACAATTACTTCGAAAGGGGTACTTACTGAAGAAGATGCAAAAAGATTAGATAATTATAAGAATATTAGAATTACTATTATAGTTACATACAATGGAATTCCACTAAATATTCAACCAATTTCGCAAGTAAATCAAGAAACAACAATGAAAAATGTTTCTAAGTGTCAAAATGTTAATTTATTACATCAATTTAGACCAATAATACCTGGAGTAAATGATGATGAAGTAACTATAAGAAGGATAGTTGGTTATGCAAAACAATATTGTAATGCGGCTGTTTATCAAGGAATTAGAGTTAATGAATATATAAAAGAAAGACTTGAAGAAAGAAATTATACGTATGATGGAAATATTGGTGATTCTCATAAACAAAAGAGTGAAAATACTGATTTAATTTTCAAACAATTAAGTGAAGAAAACTTAAATTATCATATATTTGATCATACTTCATGTGCTCTAAGTACTTTATATGGCATGAGTGATTATAATCTACATTACACTAAAAAAGATTGTTCACAGTTATGTGAAAACTATAAACTTTGCCATTCAAATAATTATGAAATTCCAAATGATTTAGCTGATATATTAAATAAAATTGGTGTAGATTCCGATTATGAATTAAAAGATAGATTATTAATGATATATGGAATGTTAAGTGATGAACAAAAATCATATATTAAACATATTTTAAATATAACTGTAAAAGCAAAAGTGCGTAAAAATACATATTCAGAAAGTATAATGGAGGGGAGAAAATGAACATAAAAGTATTTTTTGATTTTCACGATATTTTTGTCGATGCAAAAAGTGCATGGATTAAAGCATTTAGTGAGTTAACTAATAATGAAGAAGTAATAAATGATTATAATAATAAAATGTCTAAGAAAGAAATTTGTAAAAAATACTTTCTAGATTATTCTAAAGTAGAAGAATTATATAGAGAATATTTAAATCCAATAGCAGATAATATTGATTTTGCAAAAAAATTATGTGAGCATTACAAAATTAATATCTTATCAATGGCTAGAAAAGATAGATTATTAAAAGATATTGATAAATTTAATTTAAAAGATTTATTTGATGATATTCTTGGAAAAGAAGATATAAGATATTCTACAAAAGAAGAATATTTAAACGCTGCATCAAAAGATTATGATTGGGTAATATACTTTAATCATGACAGTCAAAAAGTAAAAAAAGATAATAATATAATATATTTACCAGTTAACTTAAAAGGTGATTTATCACAATTTAAAAATTTAAGTTTTACTGAACATGCAAGAAACAAATTATTATATAATGATTTATCTAAATACTATATGTATGCTATTGCAAATGATACATCATATGAAACGGACTTTTTAATAAATTTATACAAACAAAATAATTTACCTGTTAATGGTAGTATTTTAGATTGTTGCTGTGGTGTTGGAAGGCATGATTATCTATTAGCAAAAGCAGGATATAAAGTTACTGGAATTGATATTTCAGAAGAACAAATTAAAAATGCTAAAAAGATACATAGTCATGAAAATGCTGATTATAACGTAATGGATGTTAGAAATATTAACTTTCCAAAGAAGGATTATGATATGGCCATTTGCATGTGGACAACATATAATTATCTTTCACAGGATGAAGATTTTAAAAGTTTCTTAAAATCCAATTACTTTCACCAACATGAAAATTCACTATTAGTATTAGACTCTAAAAACATTTCAAGACTTAATAATAGACGCGTTTATAAAAGAAATAATTCTTTAAAAGATGGAGTAAAAATAGAATTATTAGTTAATAAGTATATTTTAGAAAATATTCAAAATTCTCAATATCTATATTTTATTAATGATAATGGAAAAAAAGATTTCTATTTTGATGAAGAATTTGTAAGATTTTATACATTAGATGAAATAGAAAGCCTTGCTAAAGATTATTATGATGTATTAAGTGTTTATGGTGATTTTGATTTTAGTGAATATGATAAGAATAATAGTAATAGATTTATTGTTGTATTAAAGAGGAAGAAATGATTGAAGAATTAATAGATTTAAACAAGAAATTTGATGGTAGTGATGAAATCGCAATGGATATTGCTTATGATATAGCTCATAAGTATTCTTCGTGTAGATTATGTAAAGTTGGCAAAATTGAAGAAATTTGCTTTTTCGGTTTTCTGAATAGCAGTAGGAAATCCTTAAAAAATATAGTTTTAGCTGAATAGAAGTAAGCTACTTGAGGTAAAATGAATTTTAGTGAACTAAACTTAAATCAAGACTTAATGAAAGGTCTTGAGCAGCAGGATACGAAAAATGTACTCCTGTGCAAGAGCTTTTTTGCATATTCCAAAACTCTTTGTGTTTGATGAAATCACTAGCAATCTCGACAAAAACTCAATAAATTTTCTGTTAGATAATATTGAATCTTATGCAAAAAAAATAAATGCTGGAATAATATATATATATCATGACAAGAATGTTGTAGATAGATGTCAAGAAATTCTAGTTTTAGACAACAAATTGCAAAAACTTGCATAAAAATAGTAAGTGAATTTACTTAATATAAGTATGAAATATAAGATTTTGTTTCTGTTGAAACTATCTCGAAAATTCAAAGAATACAATTAATCAGAAATCCAGAAATTCTGGAATACATTATTGATATGTTAGAAAATGCTTCTGTTACTTACATCACAAAAGGGTATTTTGATATTTTAAATTTCTATGGCAATCATAAGAGGAATATAAGAATTATAACCAAAATTGCGTAATAAAAGAAACTGTGAAATTTTTCTACTAAACAAGGTACTTTCCTTAGTCGCTAACCCCATCAATAAATTTATCTAAAGCAAAGTCTCTTGGATGGATGATGAAATAGAATTATCTTGGTGTGAAAAGCGAAGAAAAAAATCTCTTGAAAGAGCAGAAAAACATAATCTTAAAATAGAATCCTGTTCAGAAACAATAGATTTCGATGATATTGGTATTCCCCATGGTCATTGTATAGATGGAGAATTGATTAATCGAATTTGCCAAAGAAATTTCATATTTAAAAAAGACAAAACTCAAAGAAATGAATGTGGATGTGTAACAAGTGTTGATATCGGTTCATACAATACATGCCGTCACAATTGTGCATATTGCTATGCAACTTGGAATGGTATTATTCAAAATAGTATTGATAATTCAAGTCCGTTATTAGGTTCTGTACTTTCAAACGAGGATAAGGTAACTGAAAGGAAAATTCCAGTTTTGAAAGAATATAATCCAGAATTATTTTAAAAATATATAAAACAAATTTGATTCTAAAATGATTAAAAAATGCAGATTAGTTAGCTTGATGAAACA
>JAGARQ010000045.1 GCA_017622175.1 Bacilli bacterium
CTTTCATATTGAATAGCATCTGTTTCAATTGACATTCTTGAACAATATTTTTTGAAGTTTTCTGGAAGTTTATCACTCCATAAAACTGTCATATTTGGTTCTGGTGCTGGGTCAAGATTAGTTAGGGTATGTAAGATACGATATGAACTTTTTGTAACCATATGTTCATTATGATCATTTATACCTGCAATACTACATGTAACCCAAGTTGGATCTCCTGAGAATAATTCATCGTATTCTGGAGTTCTTAAATGTCTTGCTAAACGTAATTTAATTACGAATTGGTCAATTAATTCTTGTGCTTCTTCTTCTGTTATTAATCCTTCTTCTAAATCTCTATTGATATAGATATCAAAGAAAGCATCAACTCTTCCTAAACTCATAGCAGCTCCATTGTTTTCTTTGATTGCTGCTAAGTATCCGAAGTAAGTCCATTGTACTGCTTCTTTTGCATTTTTTGCTGGTTTTGAAATATCAAATCCATAAGTTGCAGCCATTTGTTTAATTTCATCAAGTGCTCTATATTGCATTGATACATCTTCTCTTAGTTGAATTGTTTTTGCTGACATTGGTCCTTTTAAATTGTCCCAATCTTTTTTCTTTTGTTCTTGTAGGAAGTCAATTCCATATAATGCGATACGACGGTAGTCTCCAATGATTCTTCCACGTCCATATGCATCAGGTAATCCTGTTAATAAACCTACATGACGAGCTTTTCTAATTTCTGCAGTATATGCATCAAAAACACCTTGGTTATGAGTTTTACGGAATGCATTAAAATATTTATCTACTTCAGGATTAAGCTTATAATTGTATGCTTCTAATTCTTGGTATACCATTCTGATACCACCATAAGGATTAACAATTCTTTTTAAAGGAGCATCTGTTTGTAATCCAACTATTACGTTATCATCTTCACAAATATAACCTTTGTCGAATGCGTTAATTCCTGACATGTGATCTACATCTATATCAAGAACGTGTTTTTCTAATTCTTCAGCTAATAGTTCTTCACATTTTGCCCAAACTTTCTTTGCTTTTTCACTTTTTGGTGCTAAAAATGATTCGTCTCCATTATATTGTTTATAGTTTTTTTGAATAAAATCACTGACATTTATTGTTTTTTGCCAGCTTCCTTCTTTAAAATTTTTCCATTGTTCCATGTGCCTCGTCCTCCGATTATTAGTATACCACAAATATGGCCTTTTTAATATCCCTATTTGAGTCATTAGACACTATTTTTTTAATATTGTTTACATTGAATTTTTTCTCTATTTATGATATAATTCTTATACATGGGGCTGACTTGGTTTCGACGGGAATATTTGAGCATAGATGGCAAGTCGAATGTCCACGTCACGGACACAAAAAAATAAATGCAAACAAAATTAAAAATGCAGTAGCAAACTTATTTGGCGGACGCCAAGCAGTTGCTTTTGCCTAACATTAATAATATAAAGGCCTGCGCTTTCTCTTAGTCTCTACTCGTGGATTATTAGAAAGCTCGATTTAGCGAGTTATATCTACTTGTTGCCTAGCTAGTAGAAAGAAAATTTAGGCTGGTATATTATCTTGGTCGTTAATTACTTGGATGGTATATGAGAATAATTAGTTAACTAAGCTTGTAGAGGTTTATGTAGCTTTGTTTTCGGACAGGAGTTCGATTCTCCTCAGCTCCACCAATTTGTATTTTATTTTTAATTTTAGATAGATAAAAAAACGATTATTTTTAATCGTTTTTTATTGTTTTATAGAAGAGTTTTCTTTATTTTGTAAACTTTTGGTAGGATATCTACATATTTGATTATAGTAGTCTGTAAATAATGCAGATACACTGTAAAATATTTCATCCATTTTGGAATCTGATATATCACTTGTTGCTTTTAAAGTACCAATATTGTTTACTGTTATTTCTCCAGATTGTTCTAATAAATGTAACATTAAGTTTGAAAATTCTGCTTTAAAGTAGTTTTTATTTTGTGGATCGGGTGTTGTACGGGTTGATATGTCTGCAACTCTATCATATGGAGCAAGTGTTCCATATGATGTTGCCATTAAATCTGACATGTTTATGATTGAATCATATAAATTGTAGTTATAACTTTCTAGGAAAGATGTCACATCGTCTTTTTCGGCAGATGGTTGCCAGTTAGGATTACCTTCTTCATCTAAATAGAATCCTGGTAGAGCAGGGTCACATCCACAGCACCTTCCTCCTTTATGGGTTGTAGGATTTCCAATGAAAGAGTGAGTTAAGCAAACAAATGCTTCGTCCGTCCATCCTTCATCGACTAATGTTTCAAATCCTGCAACTGTATGTAGTAGTGTATGTATATATTTTCTACCAATATCATGTAGGATGCCTAGTTTTCTTGCAGTATCAGAATCTAGACCTAAGTTTTTAGCAAGAACTGCAGCTGTTTCACCTTGATATAGACAGTGACTAATCCATGATGTTGTTGAATCATTTGAGTTTTCTCTTAATTTTGAACCGACAGTTATTCCTTTATCAATACATTGATATGCAAGTGATAATAATATTTGTTTAAACTCTTTATCACAAAGAATATCTTGAGTATCTTGTCCTTGTGTTAATTTGTAACAATCTTCTAAAGATAATGATATTGGGTTTTCTTTATATCTATAGTATTGTTCTATTTCTTTACATAAATTATCTAATTCTTCATAAGGTAAGTCTTTTATACATAATAAAAAAGCATCTGCTGAAGTTCTATTGTTTTCATAGTTAGCAGTTATTTTATGTTTTGTAATATTTCTATAATAATTTCCTGAAAAGTTCAAATACTGTGTCATAAAAGTTACTCCTTATATTTGAATTATAATATATATTTTTGTGCTTTTAAAGAGAAAAATGATAGGGAATGACAACATTTTAATATTTTGTTAAAAACATATTGACAAAAACAAATGATGGGTTTTATAATGAAATTGTCAGAAGAGTGCACTTTTTTTTGATAAGACATATTAACAATGTGTTAATAACAAAAAGAAGGGATGACTATGAGTAATTATGAAAAGAGTGGTAGAACATTTGTTGCCTATCAAGGGAGAGAATTTAGCAACCATAATATAGTTGCGCGATTAAATAGGGACTGTCCTAGTGGATATACTGTTAAGAGTAGTACAAAACCTAATGATGGAGTAGTGTTTGCGAAGATTGTTTATGATAATTATGTAGATGATCGTGATCCAAATCAATCTCAAGTAGGAATAATGACTGTTAGCGGATATGACCAAGATGAAATATCTAGAGCAGTTAGAGACTATAGTACTTATAATATTGATGATTCTGATAAATATCATGTTTTAATTAATAGACTTTTTAAAGATAATGGTGAAAGAGTATTTAGTTATTTAGCTGATAGAATGGATTTTTGTTCTGTTATTTGGGATGGTAGAAGTAAAGAATTAATTGCTGGTGTTACTGAGGGCAGTGATAGGTATTCTCAATTATTTTATGGATATACAAAAGAAAATCAAGAAATTATGTTTTCTAATGACGAAAATGTTTTAAGGACATTTTGTGATGAGGTTCATAAGATGGACAGTAATACTTATATGAAGAATGGTGAACTATATACAATTGATGGCGAAAAGATTAATTCTGGACGTGAACCTTTAATAAAAAAGACTCGTCAGAATGCAGATTATTTACTTGATGGTCTTAATGCTTTGTTGGTTTCAATTACTAAAGAATCTGTAAGACAAAAGATTGAAGAAAACTTAGAAGAATATTTAGCTTCTGATGATCCTAAAAAAAGATTAAGCGATTATATTGTTAGAGAATTAGATGAAGTTACTCAACGTGAGGTTTTATCTTTGGTTAATCGCGTGATTGATGAGTATAGGTTAGAAGAAAATGTTGAACATACTCTTAGAAATATGTTTGATCATGTTCTTGAAGAGTATTCTAAAACTGTAAATGTTCCTGTTTCGTATAATGTTTATTTGAATGATACTCAGATTGGACAGACAAGTGGTGGATTTTATCATACAAAGTATCCACAAATATTAAGACAAACTCAACTTGATGAGCCGATTATGTTAATTGGTCCAGCTGGTTCTGGAAAGAATGTCGCTGTTTCACAAGTAGCTGATTCTTTAGGTTTAAAAATGTATTATACAAATAATGCTTCTAATGAATTTAAGTTAACTGGTTTTATTGATGCTGGCGGTACTTATCGTGATACTGAATTTTATAAAGCTTTTAAAAATGGTGGTTTGTTCTTTTTAGATGAAATTGATAATTCTGATCCGTCTGCTTTAATTGTTATTAACTCTGCACTTGCTAATGGATATATGGCTTTTCCACATGAAACTGTGGATAGACATCCTGATTTTAGAATTATTGCTGCAGCTAACACTTGGGGAAAGGGTGCTGATTTACAGTATGTTGGTAGAAATGCGCTTGATGCTGCTACTTTAGATAGATTTGATAATATTTTCTTTGATTATGATAGACATTTGGAAGAATGCTTATATCCTAATGAAGAGGTACTTAAATTTATGTGGTCTTTTAGAGATGCAGTTTTAAAAACAAAAATTCCACATGTAGTTTCTACTCGTGGAATTGGTAAAGTTTATAAAAAAGAATTAAATGGACTTCCTGTTGAAGATATTTTAACTTCAAATGTAATTAAAAATTTAGGACAAGATGATGTTAATACTATTGTTGGTAATATGAGAGATATCAATTCTTCTAATAAGTTTCTTGAAGGAGTTAAACAATTAACTTTAAGGAGATAATTTATGTATAAAACATATCGTAAAAATGGTTATGATGTAATGTATTATAGATTTGATTCTATTTCAGAATTTGTTGATTATTTAATGAATTCACCAGTACAGGAAGATGCTTTTTATAGTTTATCTAGTGAAAATGGTAGTTATAGTTTTACACAAACTAGGTCCTTGGACGAGGCAATTGATTTAATTAAGTATGGGTATCATGAAGATTTTGAAAAGTTAGTGCAATTAAAACTTAAGTTAGAAAAGTATATTAAAATGTCAAAGAAAAGAAATAAACAATTTAATGATTATATAGGATATGTACCTGATGTTAAAGCATATTTAGAAGGTAGTCCTTTATCAATGCTTAATAAAAAGAGTGAAGCTAGAAAG
>JAGARQ010000002.1 GCA_017622175.1 Bacilli bacterium
GGATCATCAAAGAAACCTCCAAATATATCGAAATCATTTTTTCTTGGCATTAACATCATATATATCATCTTCCTTTCAAATTGCGTAGAGCCTTTTTAGGTAGCGCATAATTAATTATTAACACCTGTAAGATTATTTTCTCTTACATATTTGTTATACCACTTTTAATTAGCACTGTCAATACGAAAGTGCTAATTAATTTGTTTTTATAAAAAAAGTTAAAGACAAAACTTATTTTCATTAAAATTAAAACGAATAAAATTATATCATAAAAATGGTAGACTTAGTATAAGTCTACACTATTTTTAAAGCAATTGGCTACGGTTAGTAATTACAACATCAAAATTTAATATATATTTGTCAAGGCATATAACATTTCTTATATAATAAAAAGAATAGATATAAATATCTATTCTATAAATTGTAATTTGTATTGCTTATTTTATTTCTTCTAATATTTTGTCTAAAGATACCCCTTGTGTATCAAATGTATATATTACATTATCATGAACTATTACTACAAATGTATAAACTTTACATCTACCATTTCTGCTTCCGAAAGGGCAATAATAATAGGCTGTAGTATTTAAATTTTCTAATTCTATTTCTTTGCCGTAAATTTCATTATCCAATCCCACTTCGTTTAAATTAGAAAAGATTTCTTTTACTTCTGCAGAAGCGTTAGATGTCATTAAAGAAATATTTAAACTTATATGTTGCCCTCTATTATATCCTTCTAAATTTTCTCTATTACTATCATAACCATCAATTTTATTATTTTCAGCACTAAAATCTACATATTCGTAAATATCTAATGATACTGATTCGATTTTACCTTCAGTTGTTGTTTTAATTTCACACGAATCAATAATGTTGTTATGTCGCTTATTATTTATAAAATCTATTCCTAATTTTTTTTCTACTTCTTCTAGTTTCATTCCTTTTTTACAATCAAAAGAGTAAATATCTTCTGTTATGGCTGGTTGTTCAACTGCAAATGATTGCTTATGCCATCCATTTTCATCTACCGATTTATTTATAAAAAATGTTCTTATGTAACTAGCTGCAAAAACCACAGTACAACTTATAAATGATATTAGTACAAATACTCCTAATCCATACGCTAATTTAGGTACTTTTTTGAATTTTATTTCTTTTTTATTATTAATTGTTTGATTTAATATTTTTTGTTTTAAATTTTCTGTTGTTTTTAATTCATCAAAGAATTTTAACTTTTTATTCATTACAATCTTCCTCCAATAGTTTTTTCATTTTTTGTCTACCTCTAGAAAGTAAAGTTTTAATATTTGATGGCTTTAAATTTAAAATTTCTGATATTTCATCTATTTTATATTCCTCATAATAATATAAATAAATTACATTTCTATATTTAGATGGTAATTTTAATAATGCATCTGACACTTCATCATTTTTTAAAGTTTCTCTTAAATCAACTTCATTTTGCAATACCTCATCCTGTAATACCACCTTTTTTCTCCATGCTATTTTAAAACTATTTTTACATTCATTAACAGTTACTTTTAACAGCCACTTTTTACCAATATCTTTGTCATAATCTTTCTTTATTTCTTTATATAATTTTATAAAAACTGATTGAACTATATCCTCTGCTTCAAAAACATTTTTTGTAAAGCTAAAAGCTAATCTTAAAACATCATTAGAATATAAATTATATAAATCAAGAAATTTCTTATTCATTTCTTCCATTTAATCCACCTCGTAAAAGCACTTTCATATACTAAACAATTTAAAATTACAAAAAGTTGCATTTTTTCAAAATAATTTATAAAAATTCCACTTATTTATTAATTTTATCATAAAAAAAGCAAATCTATTTATAGACCTGCTTGTTAAATTGCAATTTGTTATTTTCTTGTTAATGCTTTTACAAATTGTTTTGGTTTATCAATATGAATACCATGACCACAATCAAATCGCTCTATAATCATATTACTAATTAATTTATTTACTTGTTCTAAATCTTCATCAGTTAAAGCACCTTGAATTAAACTATCTTCACTAATAGTAGTTTTTGCTTTCAAAAATAATGTTTCACATTTTATATTTGATAATAGCTTTTCATAATCAACATTTGCATTAAACGAATCATTATAAAAACTTTCTCCAAAATAAGGATCATAATTTTGCAATCCTCTAAATCCTTCTAAAAATTTCTTAGGCCAAAACATTACTTTTAAATTTTTATCCGGGTGTTTTTCTCTATATTTTAATGCAAGTTCTCCTAACTTTGTTCTAATCATTTCTCTGGAATCATCGGGAAAGAAGTTCCAACAATATTGATTTATAAAATAATAATATACAAAATCTTTTATTTCGTCTTGAGATATGAAATTATGACATACAGTCGATAAATCTACATAATTGTATGTATTAAATCTTCTATCTCCAACGCTTGCAAAAAATGGTGGATCTTCTAATATAAGCCCTGAACACAATTCGCAATTTGATGCAATGTATGAAGCAATAAGTCCACCAGAAGAATGCCCTAAAACTGAAACATTATCTTTAATAACTTCTTCTATAAATTTAATAATGTCATTTCCAATATCAATTAAATTATATTTCTCTCTATTAAAAGAACTTTTTCCATGTCCATAATAATCAACTAAATATATATGAAAATACTTTGATAATTTATTAATCACACTCATAAAACTTAATGAATTAGTTCCCTGAGCATGAAGTAATAATAACTTTGGTTTATTTGATTTTATTTCATAATAATTAAGAATGCTCTTATCATCTATTTTAAATTGATCGTTACTAATTTTCATATTCTTCAACTCACTTTCAAATTGTAATTTTGTATTACTTATTTAATAATTTTAAAACTTTATTTGTATCTTTAATGTAAGTTCTCTAGTTTCATAGAATATATTTTATTTTTCTCCTTTTGGAAAAACTTTATCTGCCATATCTTCTATTTCATCTGCTTTAAGAAGTGCTATTCCTTTTGTTTTATCACATAATACAATAATAGAATCTCCTGGATTTATATCAAACATATCTCTTGCTTCTTTAGGTATTACTATTTGTCCTTTCTCTCCTACTTTTGCAATTCCTACAAATTTTTCTTTCATATTATCTTCTCCTTTTGTGTATAACTGGTTATACTTTTCATACTTATTATATATCGTATTGAAAAATAACACAATATAAAAAGAACAGATTTCTGTTCTTTTATTTAAATAGTTAAATTGTAATTTGTTATCTAGTTTTCTTTAAAGTTTTACGATTATCTTCTTTAGTAGTAGAATTTTTCCATTCTAGCTTTTTTAATACACCATTAACAACTAAACCAATTCCATAACCAATTGCAACTCCACCAATTATAATTA
>JAGARQ010000046.1 GCA_017622175.1 Bacilli bacterium
GGAGTAGAATTTTTTAATATTTTTTCACGACTTTCTAATGTTTTTCCATTTGGAATAAACATATATATTGTACTTATTGACATGATTATAATTAAAAAAATTATTCCAATAAATTTTTTATTTTTCATAACTGCTCCTAATAAACACATTTTAACTATTTGCACATTGAATCACTATCAAAGTTCATTGAATAGTCACCTATAAAAATATCTTTGTTTCCATCTATTGTTTTACAAACAATCATTGTTATGTCTTTATCTTTTGATTTATAAATAGTAGTACCACCATCTTTTAATATATCTTTTTTATCTAAGTTATCTGTAATTGATTTAATACTTTCATCAAAAGTCTCACATATGTTTGACATATAATGCTTTAATGTGACTTTCGTATCATCTTCAGGCATAACATAAAATTCTTCAATATTTCCTGCTAAATATATAGTTCTATCACTAATTTTATAATAATCATTGAATTTAATATCGTCATGAGTTTCGGGTTTTGATATATAAAAATCCATTGTTGATACAGTTGCCTTTTCTCCTTGTTTAAATTGAATATATTCGGAGTCCATAATATTTTTTTTAAACCAATTTTGTTCTTCTTTGCTGTTATCCACTAGTTCAATAATTAATACTTTATTTTCTTCATCTACATAACTTGCAGAAAAATTATTATAATCCTTTTTTTGAATAATGATATCGTCTATGTCATTTTGAAGTTCTCTTAAATAAGAGATACTGACATTATCAATAGGACAAGTAAATTTATTACCTTTAAACTTCCAAGATATAGTTTGAATATCTTTTTCTTTAGTACAATAAAATGTATCAATTATAATACCTCTATCAACATAACTATCTTCATCTGCTAGTTCTTCTTCCCAACTAATAATTGGACTATGTTTTAATATTCTTGCTTGCAATGTATCTAATAAAATGATTCCGATTAAAGTTCCTAAAATAATTAAAATAATTTTTAATTGTTTTTTCATATAATAAATCCCTCCATATATTTAAACTAGTTTTACCTTTTCTTTTTCATTAATAAAGTACTAATGATTATAAGTATTATTGATGGTAATAAATACATAATCGACTTTACTATTACATTTAGATAAAATGGTGTTGAATAATGTGCATACCAATTTAACCAATCAACATTTATAACAACAACAAACCAGAGTATTAATAACAATGCTACAAATAATAATATTAAACCAATAATCTTTGTTTTTTGTATTTTTTCCTTTTTTATTAATTTTCTAATAACATAAGTTATAGAGACAAATAAATATTCAAATATACTAAAAATAATTATTAAATATGATGTTGTTAGTAATGTTGGTACACTACCAAAATGATAAATACTAAATATCTCTGCGAATATAAATGTTAAAACCAATGTAATAATACTTAATATTATAATTGTTCTTTTTTTCATATGTTCTCCTTTATAAATTGTAATTTAATAGTTACAAATATAGTCGATACTCTCAAAATATTTTTTTACTTTTGAAAATAATATATTACCTTTTTCGTCTTTACAATTATTTAAGTTCTCATAATTAACCATACTTCTTTTTTGGTACCACTCTATTGTATCGTTAACTATTTTAATATCTTGCACAGTTTCGTCATCCTTTAATATCTCATAATATTTATTTATGATTCCATGATTTTTATCATCAATCATTTTACAATATCTTTCTTCTAATTTGATAGTATTTCTATATCCAGTGAAAACATATTTTTCATAAGCAGTATACCAATCACCGTTTTCCTTTATACAAGTTAATACCTTTTTTTCTGGAAAAAGAATTATTACAAAAACAATTAGTGAAAAAATAACGGATGCTATCATTATATAAACATGAATTATATTTTTCATTTTTTTTCCCATAACTTGCTAATTTCCCCAATCAATATATCCTTTATCTTTATAATCTTTACATTTTATATAAACTTTATAATTAACTTCACAGTCATTTCCATATGCTTCAAATGATATACTTTCATCAATATATCTATAGTCAACCACATAAATATCACAATAAGATACTCCATCTACATCAAGTAATTCTTCCTTTTTTATATATCCATTATTTATAAAAAAATTAGAATTCATATGTGAATATTTTTTCTTTTCTTTTGTATCACCTATAACACAATAGGGCTGAGTTGCTTTAAGATGCCATTCGGCTGCTTTTGCAGCACTTTCTCTAATTTCTTTATATCTTTCTTGAACCTTATTATTTTGGTTGTTGCTATATAAAACAATATAAATACTTATACCCAAAATTATTACTAAAATTATTGATACTATTATTAAGATTTTCTTTTTCATATAATCCTCCTAACAAACAAATTACTATTTAACGATTTGTTCTATAACTATTATACTATATAAATTAAATTTTCTTATAATGATATTGAAAAAAACATTAATAAAATATATAATCATATATAGAAAGAGAGCAAGTTCGTAAGCTGTAGTTTAACTGCTCCATTAGATATTAACTAGCGAAAGCTAGTTTTTTTGTTTGTTTAAATAAAATAAAAGAACGTATTGTACGTTCTTTTTTATTACATTCTTTTTCCGCCACCAGTAAATTGTTCGTCTCCACTTCCGTAACTGTCATCACCAGTAACTTTTCTTATATATTGGTAAGCTAACCCTTTTCTTGATTGTACTTTTTCTCTTCCATATTCAGAATCACGAGCATTAAGTATTAATGTGACAGCTGCGCTTAATTCACCTTCACGTAATCCATCCTCTACATATTTCGAACGAGGTGTACCATCAAATTGTCTATGATAATCTTCAAAAGTAAAATTACAATCTAGCATTAGTAGACCTAATATTAATTTTTCTTGACTTATTGTTGGATTTTCTAAAATGAATTTTAACCCTTCAACTACAGTTTCCTCTTCTATTTCTATTTCTTCACCAGGTACTCTAGTTGCTTCAATAAGTCTTTGATATCTAGCTTCTCTTTCTTCGTATGTTTCTAAAGCTTTTCTTCTAGCTAATTTCATTTGTCTAGCACCTTCTGCTTGTTTTCTATGGTAGTCATCTCTTTTATCACCAGTTACTGCAATATAAGCATCATCCATTGTTATTGTATCAGAGTAAAATGTATGATCTCCAAATCTACAACTTGCTTGTTTTCCTTCTGCTTTATATTGTAATAATATATTTACAACTTCATCTAAATTAGCTCCAGGTATATGCCCTAATTCTATCATTATAATCACATCCTTATATTAATATATTATCATATATATTACTTTTTGTGAGAGCCTTTTTGTTCATAATTTACTTGTTTTACAATATGTTCATTTTCTTCTTTGAAGTTTGGAGTCATTCCTAAAGTCATAATCATTTCACCTTCATAACTAAATACTTTATTTGGTTCAATTGTGATTATGTCTCCTGGTTGAACTTCTATTTCTTCATCACCAACATAAAATTTCCCTGTTCCATCTAAAACATGATATACATGAGTGCTTTCTGTGTTATATGAAAAATTATCATGTCCTTGAATAGATTGGACAAAAAAGTCACCATGTTCTTCTGTATTGTCTGATGGGATAATTAATTTAAATGATCCTCTATCAACCACAAACATTCCTTCTCCAACATTTTCTTGTGTTATTGGCAATCCAACTTTACACATTGCAATTAATTTTTTAAATTTTTCCATATTATCTCCTTTATAATTCAATTATTTGCCCTACTCCAATTTCTTTGATTGGTGTTTCTTTTGCTATTTTAATTTTAGAATCTAGTGATACACAATGACAAGGATATAGTTCTGAAATATTATTTTCTTTTAAGTAAGTAATTGTCTTATACAATCTTTCATTTTCTTCCAATAAATGAAAACCACCAATTACTCCATATATTCTATTATCATTACATACCTTTTTAGCATATTCTATTATATTACAAATACCACTATGAGAACATCCTGTAATTATAAATAACCCTTTTTCTGATTTATAAACTATAGCCGAATCTTCCATAACCGTATCACCAATTACTTTATTATCCTTATGGCATACTCCAATAACATCTCTTACTTCAAAGTCGTTACTTGAGGGAATTTCTCCTAAAAAGATTATGTTATTGCTTATTTGAAGTGGTCTTTTTGTTAAAGTTAATGTGCAAACTTCTTCTAATTCTTTTTGTGTCATTGGGGAGCCAATTGATTCATGTTCATCTTCTTTGTAGTTAAAGCTATCTGGATGAGAAATTAATTCAATATTTGTTTTGACCTTAAATAATTCTTTTAGTCCCCCTGCATGGTCATCGTGTCCATGTGATATGACTAACTTATTTATTTTTGCTAAATCAATATTCATCTTTTTAGCATTTTCTGCGAAGACACTTGAATAGCCGGTATCAAATAATATCTTAGTATCTTCATCTTCAATATAATAACTTACAGCAGGTTCCCCAATATAATACTTATTAATTAATGTATTGTTATCTACCAGTACAGTTAATCTCATATAGTCACACCTCACTTATTATTTTATAAATGTCCTTTGGAGATTCAAACTTATAATCATAGTTTAATACTTCATTTTTATTTTCCCAAGAGGCAAAACCAAACTTTATCTGTGCTCTTGATGAAGCTATTTGATCACTTGAACTATCTCCAATGTAAATTGTTTCTTTCTTATTCAAAGCATATTTATCGATAATTATATTTATTGATTCTGGATTAGGTTTTGGTTCTTTAATTAAATCAGATGTTATTACAATGTTAAACAACTTTATACATTCTAGCAATTCACCCAATTCCTCTAGTTCTTCTTTAGTTCTAGATGTGGCTATGCCCAAAAAACACCCTGTCTCTTTTAGATATTCTAATAATTTTTTTATTTCAGGAAATAATTTGGGTGTTTTTTCTTTTAATAATCTATCCCAATGATAATTAATGGCCTTCATTGTATCAGAATTTTTATCGATACCTATTTTTTTAAAAAATTCCTCTGTTGTAAGAATTGTAAGTTGATTCATAATTTCTAAATCATAGTTTATATTCATTACAATTCTTAAGGCTTCTCTTAATGTTTCAAGTTCTACTTTATAACTGTCTACTAAAGTTCTATCTACATCAAATATAAAATTCTTAATCATATTTCTCTCCTTATAATTAAGTATATCATATATTGTTTTTTAATCGAAAAATTTCTTCATCAATTCTTGATTTATCATATCTTTCATATAATGGTTTTATTTCTTTACTTATTTCTATATTATTTACTTTTGTATAGTTCCAATTTTTTGTTTTTTTATTTAAATATTCTTCTACTTTTTCACATGAAAATGGTAAATATGGTTTAAGGAGTATGTTTACATTTAAAATAATATTTACACAATTTAATAATACTTTGTTGCATTCATCTATATTTTCTTTTGCTAATTTCCAAGGTTCTTTTTCATCAAAATACTTATTTGCATAACTGATAAAATCAAATATTTTAATTAGTCCTTCTTTAACATTACCATTATCGATATCTTCACCTACTGTTTCAAATAATCTTTTAAGTTTATATTCTACTTCTTGATCAATTTCTGAATTTAAAAGTTTTCCATCAAATGATTTATTTATAAATACTAAAGTTCTATTAATAAAGTTACCCCATTTACCTAAAAGTTCTCCATTAATTGAATTAATAAAATCATTCCATGTAAAGTTAAAATCTCTTTTTGATGGATCGTTATATAGGAAATAATATCTTACTGCATCAGCTGGATATCTTTCTAAAATGTCTTTTACCGAGATATAGTTTCCTTTACTTTTTGATAGTTTTTCTCCTTCTATTGTTATATATTCATCTGAAACGATTTTGTCTGGTAATTTATAGTTATCTTTAGTTGCAAGTAATAGTGATGGGAATATTACTGTGTGAAATGGAATATTATCCTTTGCATGAACTAGATATATTTTGTTTTCTTTTTCATTTTTCCAAAAATCTTCCCAATTTAAATTATGTTCTTCACAATATTTTTTAGATGCTGTTACATATCCCCAAACATTTTCAAACCATCCATAAATCTTTTTATCTTCATAATCTTTTATTGGAATATCAATTCCCCAATTTAGACTACGTGATGCGCATCTGTCTGGTATTCCTTCTTTAATATATCGTTCAGTAAAAAGTATGGCGTTTTCTCGCCAAGTAAGTTTATTTTTTGAAACTAAGTCTTTTATATTATCTTGGAATCTTGAAAGTGAAAAGTATAAATTTTTAGTTTCTTTAATACTAGTTTTATTTCCACATATTGCACATTTAGTTTCTTTCACATCTTTAATTTCTAAAAGACTACCACATTTTTCACATTCATCACCTTTTATGTCTGAACCACATTTTGGACACACTCCTACAATATAACGATCTGCTAAAAACAAATTACAATGTTCACAAAATAATTGTTCTTCTTTTTGTTCGTAAAGATAACCATAATCATAATATTTTTTAAATTGTTCCTTTACAAAGTCTTTATGATATTCATCATCAGTTCGGTTATAAAGGTCAAAACTTACTCCTAGATTTTTCCAGTCTCTCGTAAAATTTTCGTGACAAAGGTCGACTATTTCTTTGGCACTTTTTTTCTCTTGCAATGCTTTAACATCAATTGGAGTGCCATGGCAATCACTCCCTGATACTAATATTACATTGTTTCCTTTTAATCGATGATATCTTGCGATAACATCTCCTGGCAAACTACTTGCTGCATGGCCTATATGCAAATCTCCATTTGCAAATGGCCAAGATATTCCTATTAATATATTCTTCATTGTATCCCTTCCTTTCTTATAAACAAAAAACCTCTTAGGAAAATAATCCTAAGAGGTGAATATATATCACGCTACCACTCTTATTTAATAGTGCATTACTGTACTAAACTCGCTAACCTACTTATGTCTTACGCATAGTTATAGGCTTGTGCTGTAACAGGCACACCTGTAATAACTTACTATAGTTTCAGTCATTCACCCTTGAGGGCCATGTTCGAAAAGTCATTACATCCTCTTTTTCACCTAACAGAGTTCTCTAAAATGCTTTTACTCTTCTACTTCTTCCTCGCACTGGTTTTGTGATGGTTCTAATTATATAATAGTTTGTTTATTTTGTCAATTTTGGTACTTCTAGTGTCTTTTCTTGGCATGTTGTTACATCCATGCAATCACCACATTTAGAAATAGTGTATTTACTATTTTCTTGGTCAACACCTAAAGTCACATCTAAGTATGGAGTCATCTCTGTTTTATCAGAAGTAAATACTAAAACATCATTTCCATTACATTGTTTAGCAATAAATGAACTTATAATATATGTTCCCTCTAGTTTATAAATTTTTACATACGCACCATAATTACTTGAATAAATATTTTGTCCTGTGTAGAAATTATGACTTAATAGTTCTCCATTTAAATAAATCTCTGCTTTATATTTATAAGCATTTTCCATATCAGAACTCTTTGTTCCAATAAATTTAATACGTAGATTCTCATCATATGTTATTTCTTCAGTTTCTTTTGAAAGTTCAATTAATTGCCCTACTTCAGTTTCTGTTTCTGGAAGAGTTTCTTCTGAAGGTTGGTTTGGTGTTTCAGTATTTGGTTCTTCTTGTGGTACAAAGGTTGTTAAAACTACTCCTACTGCTATTAATAATAATCCTATAAGTAATAAGATACTTCCTGGATTAAATTTTGTTTTTTGTTTTGTTTCAGATATATTTTTATTTTCCATAGTATCACTCCTGTTTTTAATATATCATGAAAGTTATTTGTTTTCTACAATAGTTCCTATCTTTTTACCTTCTACTACTTTTTTTAAATTACCATTTGTATTTATATCAAATACTATGATTGGGATATCATTATCCATACATAATGATGTTGCGGTTGTATCCATGACATTTAGTTTTTTATTTAAAACTTCCATGTATGTTATTTCATCTATTTTTTCTGCATCTTCATATTTTTTTGGATCTTTTGTATAAATACCATCTACGTTTGTTGCTTTTAAAAGGGCATCTGCATTTATTTCTGCCGCTCTTAGGGCTGCTGCTGTATCAGTTGAGAAGAATGGTGAACCTGTTCCACAACCAAATACTACTACTCTGTTATTGGTTAGATGTTTGATTGCTCTATCTTTTATATAGTATTCTGCGATTTGTCGCATTTCTACTCCTGTTTGTACTCTTACTGGTTGGTTTAATTGTTTAAAGGCATCTCCTATTGCTAAAGCATTCATTGTAGTTCCTAGCATACCAATATAGTCTGATGTACATCTATCCATTTGTTGATTACTTCTTCCTCTCCAGAAGTTTCCTCCACCAACTACTATAGCTACTTCTACTCCTTTTTTGGCAACTTCAGTAATTTCTCTACAAACATCTAATACTTTATCAAAATCTATTCCTGTTCCTTTAGAACCAGCTAATGATTCTCCACTTAATTTTAATAATATTCTTTTATATTTCATATATCCTCCTATAAAAAAAGACTTATTATCCTAAGGGAATAATAAGTCTAGAAAATAAAAGAGATAGTTTGAATTGAAATGTTCGTTTTCTTCATACTATCTCCTCCTTGTATATAATCATACAATATTATTTATATTTATTCAAATATAACTTTTAAAAATACTTTTTTACCTTTTTGAATAATTATAAAGTTTTCTGTTAAATTGTTGTTTGTTATTAAATCATTAACACTATTTACTTTTATTTGATTTATACTTATACCATTTTGTTCTATTAATCTTCTTGCTTCAGATTTAGATGTTACTAAGTTTGTTTCTACTAATAAGTCGACTATATTAATATCTAATTTTTCTTTAGGTAAAGTTATTGTTGGCATGTTATCAGAGATACCTTTATTACTAAATAGTTCTTCAGAAGTTTTTCTGGCTTTGATTGCTTCTTCTTCACCATGAACTAATTTTGTTACTTCAAAAGCTAGAAGTTTTTTTGCTTCTCTAATATCTTTTTTGCAAAGTTCTTTTATATCTTCTATTTCCATTCTTGTGAAGAAAGATAAACTTCTTTCAACATCTTCATCAAATGAATTCATCCATGCTTGGAAAAATTCAAATGTAGATGTTTTATCTCTAGATACCCATAATGTACCTGTTGCTGTTTTACCCATTTTTTCTCCATCTGCTTTTATTAGTAATGGACATACTAAACCAAATAATGGGTCTATTTTTTTACCTTCACTAAATCCTATTTTTCTTGATAAATCTACTCCTGCAATTATATTACCCCATTGGTCTGAACCACCTATTTGTAATTTACAATCAAATTCTTTATTTAAGTGAACAAAGTCAAATGCTTGCATTAACATGTAGCCCATTTCTAGGAATGTTAATCCACCATTTTCTAGACGTTTTTTGTAACAATCTGCTTGAAGCATATTGTTGACATTAAAGTGTACTCCAATATCTCTCATAAAGTCTATGTAATTCTTATCAGAAATCCAATCTGCATTATCTACGATAATTGCAGGATTATCTCCATCTGTTTTTACAAAACGTTTTACTAATTCTTTTACTTCAGCTTTATTATGAGCAACTTCTTCTTTTGATAGCATTTTTCTCATATCACTTTTTCCAGTTGGGTCACCTATTAAGGCTGTTGCTCCTCCAACTAAGACAATACCTTTGTGTCCAAAATCTTGTAACCATCTAAACATTGTTAAGGCAAAGAAATGACCAATATGTAGACTATCTGCAGTTGGGTCTATTCCTAGGTAAAATGTAAATGGTTCTCCATTCAATAAATCAATAATTTCTTGTTCGTGTGTTAAATCTTTTATGTATCCTCTTTCTTTGAGAATATCAAATAATTTCTTTTTCATTTTTATTTCCTCCTAAATAATTTGTATAGTTAATTAAATTACAATCATCAAAGTAATAATAGTAATAGTCACTATCCATACAAATCACCTCCTTTGAAAATAAAAAGAGCACTTCATCCAAAAGGACGAAATGCTCGTGGTACCACCTTTATTTGTAATAATAGTTTATTACCTTGTTTTGATAACGGACTTCTCCGATTAAAATCATCACTTGTAATTCATTATTTTATTTTTGTTTGTTTCCACCTAACCACAAACTCTCTATAAAAAATTATAAAATAATTACTTTGAATGAGTCATCTTTTAATTAACTGGCCTAATTATAACATAAGATGGTTATTTTTGCAACTTTGCTTGTTTTTAATAATTTTTTATGTGTCTAATTTCAATACTTGGAATAGTAATTTCGTGTGGTAATTCAAAAATATATTTAACTACATTAGCTACTTCTTCTTTAGTTAATCCATTATTCATTACTGATTCTGGTAATTCGTTATTTGCATGTTTATAAAAATCTGTTTTAATTAATCCTGGGCAAACATCAGTTATTTTTATATTGTTTCTTGCAAGATCATCTTGAATAGCTTTTCTAAAAGCAGTTGCACTTTGTTTAGAAGCATTATAAATTGGGAATGGTGGTTCACACATTACTCCACTTTGGGAATTAATATTAATTATTTGACCATAGCCTTGTTTTTTCATAACTGGAAAGATGCTTTTAATCATAGCTATTGTACCAAAAACATTTGTATCTATGACTTTTTTTATTCTATCAAGTTCATTCATTTCATTAAATACTGGTTCTTCTAATTTGGACATATCTCCTGATATCCACATACCAGCACAGTTTATTAAACAATCAATATTATTATATTTTTCAGTAATTTGATTAAGTACTTGTTTTATATTTTTTGTATCAGTTAAATCACATACATAATATTCTGAATTAGTTAATTCTGCTGTTTTCTTTAGATTACTTTCGTCTATGTCAAGTAAAATTAAATTATTATCTTTTAGTGTTTTTGCTATTTCTGCTCCTACCCCGTTTGCTGCGCCTGTGATAATTATGTTTTTCATTACTATTTCTCCTTATCTATTATAAGTTGCTTGTTTCTTCATAATTTTTCCTGTTTTTCGATACCAAGTTCTTGGAGATACTTCTTCTCCTACTCTTTTTATTATTGTTTCTAAATCTTCATCTAGAATATTTCCATAATTGTATAAAGTTCTTTGATGTTCATAAGATGCATCACATTCTGTAACTATTCCATCTACGTTTATTGATACTAGCGGTCCAACTTCTGTTACATCATGCCCTTTTAGATATGTATATACTATGGGCCATGGACGCATTGGAACTGTAAGTCTTGGATCAAGTGTTTCTGCTCTACCTTCTCTAAACAATTTTTTATCTAGCACTCGATAATTTAAAAAGTGTGGATTTTCTGTATATTTTGTAAGATTTTCTATATATTCTTCTCTTTTTCCTCTTTCAATAATTTCTTTTAAGTGAAATTGATCTCTTGATATTCCTATTAATGCATTAACATCATATTTTCTTTTTGGAATATATTCATCAATATAATCTAATAATCTTAATAATTCTTCACTATAGTTTGTACCATTTATTGTCATTGTCAGTGTATCTAAGCCAATGTTGTTATCCACAATAAATGTTAATAGCTTTTCTAATGTTGGTAGAGCTAAAGTTGGTTCTCCACCACAGATAGTTATGTTTCCAATTGAGTCAATTTGACCTAATTGTTCTATTACTTCATCTTTCATATCTTTAGATGTAGAGTCTCCTCTCATACAATGGGCACATTTTAAATGACAACGTTCGGTTATGATCGGAGCTAGATTTTGAATATATAATTTGCTCATATTAATCCCCCAATTTCGTCTATATTATACTACATTAATAAAAAAATAGGAAATTATTCCTATTTTAGTCGATATTAATAAGGTCATATTCTTTTGAACCTACACCTTGTTTTTCTGCGGCATCTATTGTTAGAAGACCATTTTTTGATTCAATACGTTTTACTAATTCATCTCTTCCTTTATCATCTGAATTATAAACTAAATCAATACAGGCTTGGTCTAGGGCAACTGGATCAGTTGATGCTAAAATACCAATATCTTGCATACATGGTTCTTTAGCTTTTGCACAACAGTCACAATCTACCGACATATTTACCATAGCATTAATATATACGATTTTATCTTTATAGTAGTCTGTTATTGTTTTGCAAGCATCTCCCATAGCCATTAAAAACGAATCATGGTCTGCGCTAAATAAATCTAAATAAGTACTTTTTTCCTTGCCACCAGTATGGATATATTTTTTTCCTTTACTTGAAGCAAGGCCAATAGACATGTTTTTTAATGCTCCACCAAATCCTCCCATAGGATGACCTTTAAAATGAGATAGAACTAACATTGAATTATATTTTTCTATATTCTTTCCTACAATGTTCTTTTTTATTATTTTTCCGTTTTCATTATATAAAATTAGTTCTTCCTTGCTATCTAAAATATCCACATTAAAATGCTTACTCCAACCATGTTTTTCCATTAGTTTTTCGTGTTTTTTTGTAGTATTTCTTTTACCAGGATAAGCAGTGTTACACTCTACTACTGTACCATTTACATATTCAATAATATCTTTAACAAATTCTGGTTTTAAATAGTTTTGATTACCTTCTTCTCCTGAATGTAGTTTTACTGCAACTTTACCAGGAAGTTTTATTTCTAATTTATTATATAGTTCTACTAGACTTTGAGGCTCTAGTATTTTTGTAAAATATACTTTTGATTTTGCCATTTTTATCTCCTTATTTTTTGGGTCTACTAACTACTTCTGTTTCTTCAAATGGTGGTAATGAAAACTCTCCATCATCTTCTTGTGGTATACCATCAATAGATGCTGAATAGTCAGGTATTGCAGAACCTATGTGTACACCGTTTTTATCTTTTGGATGATTAGAATATACATTAGAACTTAAATCAGATGGTGAGTAATCTGGTATTGCTGGACCAATATGTTCTTCTACATCATCTTCATATCGGTCTTCTATTTTTGGTAAACTAGCTCTATGTAATTTGCTATAAACATTTCTGAAATTAAGACCAGTTGAAGTTATTTCTTGTTCTTCTGCTGTTAATGGTTCGTCATTTAAGTATTTAGAAACTAAGACATACATTTTATCTATCATTTCTACATCTACTGGTATAAATGGATCTGTTGTAGAAGCACTACGTTTGGTAAAATCCCCAAGAATAGGATAATATGTTCCAACTTTTGTAACACCTTGAAAGATGTAATATTTAAACCAAGTTGGATATGTATTATTTTCATCAAATAAATAATCTAACCAATTATCTAATGATTTTCTTTGTTCATATTTTATACAACCAAGTACTAATCCTTTATCCTCTGGTGTTAATTCTTTTTTATCTACTAACCCTAATTCATGACAAAAACCTTTTCTGTATTTTACATAACTTTCAGGTAAAGATTTAATTATATATTTACTGTAATAAAATGATTTTAGAATATCTCTTTTATGTTCATCACTTAGTGCTTTTCCATGTAATTTTTCTATTCTTTCTAAGTACTCAGCAATTTTTCTTGATGGGTCTTGTGATTCTGATTTAATAGAGTCTTTCATATCTTTAAAGACTAAATTTAAAAATTCTGGTCCTGTATTTATATTTTTCATATGTCACCTTTTTTCTTTTTAATTATCTTTTGATTTTGTAAGTATTTTTAAAATTTCTGTTTGCATTTCTTCTGTAATTGGATTTGTTGCTGCTTTTTCGTGTCCTTTTCCACCAAATAGTTCAGCTACTGGTCTTACATGAACACCTTCTTTTACACTTCTATATGCTACTACTCCTGGATCAAAAGCAATCATCATTGTAAAATCCATATCAAAGTTATTTTCTCTAAAGTATTCTGCAAGTTCATTTCTATATTCATATGTTATAAAAACTATGCCCGCTTTCATTCCTAAGATTTCTCTATAGTGAATTTTATCTTTATAATATTCACATTTTTCTTTTATTTGTTGTTTTCTATTATCAATTAAAGTTCTTTCCATTGGACTGTATTCAAATTCTTTTGTTTCGGGATTTTTTAATTTTTCTGTCATTAAAGCAATATATCCGTCATACCCTAATGCATCAAATAAAATTGATAGCTCACGAGACTTTTCATTATTATAAATATTACGCCATTCCCAAGTGTCATGTTGTCTTGTTAGTTCTACAAATTCAGCAATTGCTTTATTATCTTTATCTAGTAGTCCTTCAGCTAATAAATGGTTATAAAAGATGCTTGTACCACAGCATAGACCTTTATCATTTGACAATTGTACTGTAACGAATGGATGGTCTGTATACTTTGGTTCAGCAAACGTTTTATGATGATCAAATACTTGAATTTTTCCATTTAAATTTTCATCTGCTGCTATTTTTGAAAGAATTGGATCTTGTAGACATAAGTCTGTTACATAGATTCTATCATAACCATAGATTGTTCCATCTTTATAATATCTTTCCACAGAATCTGTTAAATCAAATGTACCACATAAAACATAATTAACTTCATCAAATGCAAGTTGAGCAAGAACTGCATTTCCCATTCCATCAATATCATTTTTATGAGTAAATAATAATACTTTCATAGACACCTCTTTCTAGATTTTATTATAACACAAATTTTATATGTTTTTGTTTTTGTTTTGATAATATAAAAAGAGAATGTTCTCTTTATTCTATAGTTTTCCTTCTATTATTAGTTGGAATAATATTACTTTTAAAATAAAAACAAGAGTCTAGTATAAACTAGACTCACCCAAAATAATCCAAGAAAGGAATACGTTTGATACCACTCAAATGTATCCTTTTTTATACAAGTTATACATACTTGTCTTTTCTATAATTTTTTTATTTATTTTTTTATAAATTGTCTTAATAAAATTTGTGTTTTTAATAATTATTTTCTATGAATTACATATTTTCTTTATTTGAATATAGTTTTTTATTTTGCTAATATACCAAATCGGATACATTTGAACTAAATGGCATCTTTTCTTGGAAAACTTCAAGAAAGGTGGTGGTACTATGACAAAAAGAGAAAATGCTCAATTTATTATAATACTACTTTTATTTATTATAATATTAACTCTATTATATAAATAAAAACCTGAACCTTTGGGGGTTCAGTTCAGAAAATATCCAAGAAAGGAATACATTTGACACCACTCAAATGTATCCTTTTTTTATACAAGTTTCCTTGCAATTTAATAGTAACATATTAGTTTACTTTTATCAATAAAAAAGTAGTCATAAAACTACTTTTTCTTTAATGATAATTCTTGAAAATATTCACTTGTTTTTTGTAACTTTTTATATGTTCCACTTTCTATTATTTCACCATTTCTTAGAACAAATATTTCGTCAACATTTTTTATTGTATTTAGACGATGAGCAATTATTATAAATGTTCTGTTGTCTAATTTTTCCATTATGTTTTCCATTACTTTTTCTTCTGTTATGTTGTCCATCGCAGAAGTGGCTTCATCTAAAATTATTATTTTTGAATCATCAAAGAATAATCTAGCAAGAGCTATTCTTTGACGTTCACCACCTGATATTAAAATTCCTTTTTCACCAAGTTCTGTTTGTAATCCGTTTTTTAATTTAGAATAGAATTTTTCTAGTTCAACTAGTTTTAAAACTTCTATTATTTTTTCATCAGAAATGTCTTTGTCAAAAACAATGTTTTCTTTTAATGTTCCATCAAATATTGGAGAATCTTGTGATAGATAAGATAAGTGTTCATAATATGAATCAAGTTTTATTTTGTTTAAGTCTACTCCATCTAATTGAATTTTTCCTGATTGTGGTTTTATTAAACCAGCAATTAATTTTATGATTGTTGACTTTCCACTTCCTGTTTCACCTACAAAAGCTACTTTTGTTTTTTCTTTTATGTCTAGATTTATGTTTGTTAGAACTTGTTTTTCTTTGTATGCAAAACTTACATCTTGAATTTTTATGTTTCCAGTTACTTTCTTTAATTCTTTTCCTTCATACATGTTTTCTACATCTTTTAAATCTAAATATTCTATGTATCTTTTTAGTGAAACTTTGTTTAGTTTGTAGTCAATGTATTCGACATTGAATATTGCGATTGGTTCATAGGCTTTGCCTAATAATGTTATCAAAACAACTATTTCTCCTATTGTTAGATTTTTTGATATTACTGCATATACTAACATTATTATTTTTATTATGGCAACTAATATTTCAAATGCTGTGAAGAATATTTCATGAACTAATTTTATTTTTGTTCTTCCTTTAGTTATGTCAGTTATTTCTTCATCTATTTTAGATAATTCTGTATCATATTTTTTGTTTGTTCTAAAAATTACTAATTCCATAAAACCACGAATTAAATGTTTATTTAATAATTCTTGATTTATGATTATTTTTTCTTTTAAATCATAAAGTATTTTTAATACAATGTTTGTTAGTATTATGACAAATATGTATCCTACTAAAACTGCATATAATATTTTTATTTCTATTTTTCCTATAAATATTAAACTTATTAATGCACCTGGTAATAATTCTCTTAATAGTTTTAACCAGAAATAGTATAATGCATCTCTTGCGGATGTTGCTCCTTCTTCTACTTGTTGCGAAAGTCTTCCTGTTCCTATTTTTACATATTCTTGATAATCAATTGTTTTTAGCTTTTTCATTGATTGTTTTTTGAATTCTAAATATAATTTGTTGAATAATTTTCTGTCCGGATAATTATCAATGTAACCTATGATAGCTGTTACCAAAAGAATTATTCCATAAAATATTATCATTGAAATTGTTGTTGTATTGGTTCCAAATGAATCAATTATTACTTGAAAATAGTTTGTTGCATAAAGTCCTAAAAATGTGAATGTTATTCCAAGTATTACATAAATTATCATTAGTTTTAAATTGTTTTTTATTACTTCTTTGAATAATTTCATATACATCTTCCTTTTCTTTTAATTTTATCTGGTTGTATCAAAAAAAAGAACCTCCTTTCATGATCAGCAAAAACAACCATAATTTTGCTTATGGATATTTTGCCATTCATGAGGAGATTCTTAAGGCTCTTCATTATTCCTTCAAACTCTTGGTTTGTCTGGTAGTAAATCGCGAATGGACGAATTAACTTACTACGGCTAGATTATATCAAATTTTGTGTTATATGTCAAACTTTACATTTGTCCCTTATATCGATAAAGTTTTTTTACTGCTGGAGAATAGGCCATTCTTGATAAATCTCTACCTGTTGCTTCAGCCATTTTTTTAGATAAAAGCATAGCTTGATATGTTAAATAAAAATCATCAATTATTGGATCTTGATATTTTCCATCTAGGGTAATTACCCCATTATAATACTGTGGTAATTCTTCTTGATATAATCTATCAAGTTCAGTGTTTCTGTTAAGATGAATTAATGAATTATCATGATGATATGAGAGTGTTGTTCTTCCATGGCATAAAGAATATTTATCATGAATTACTGGAGATGCAAGTCCTGCTTCTGTGAGAGTTGAATCTAAATATATTGATGCAGTTCTTGTATCAAACCCTGTTAATATCTCATATACTTTGTCCATATCAATATTATATTCTCTTGCTGATTCTAAAATTTCTTTAATTATTGAAATATCATTATCATTGTAATAAGCAAGCATTATGCTCATTGGCATAAGTGTTGCTGCCAATGATATGAAGCTATCTTCATTTTCTATTGAAGTATCATAGTTTAGGTTTGTTACACCTTCTATTTGTGATTCATTTCTTGATAATAAGTACTTATTTAAATCATTGGCAAATGATGTTTGGACACCATAATTATTTCCTCCATAACTACAAGCTAAGACATTTTCATAACCTTTTAGTGGTTTATATAACATATCTCTTGGTTCTTGATGTTCTGCGATTATTCCATTTTTAGAACTTAACACTTTTGAAGCATAATTACTTGCTACACTTGAACCACCTACTCCAGTTGTGATTGTAGGAGTTTTAATTCTTTCTAAGTAGTATTTAATCCTTTCTAAGTCAGTTTTTTCTAAAGAGTCTAAAACTCTTTTTTCAAGTAATTTAAAATTATCATGCATATTTGGTTTCATAAAAAAACACTTCCTTTCAAGTACATGGTAGCACTTGAGTAGGAAGTATTTGGTCTACTTAAAATGTTTCATCTAATAATTCATATTTTATTATTCTTTTTAATTCAAAATGACGAATATCATTCTTTACTAAACAGAATGCTGCAACATACCAACCTTCTTGAAACAAGAACATTTCTGCTGGACAAATGATTCTTTCATTTTCTCCTTTATTATAAGAATAATATAGTATTTTTACTTTTCTTCTTTCTTTAATCGCACGTGTTAGTAAATTATATTTACTTTGAGTTTCATCTTTTAAATTTAATTCACGTGCTTCTTGTTTACTACCTGCATAGACTCCTTGTATTTTATCTTTTAAAAGAATTAGTTTTTCTTTTGTTTCTACGTCTTGTTCTTCATTAATATATTTTTCTAGAAGTTCATAATCTTTTTTCTTAAATTTTCTTACTGGCATTCTTATCGATTGATTTAGAACATATCCTCCATATGGTCCCATTATGGTATCAACATAAATACCTGCTTTTTCAAGTTCGTCTTTATAAACTCTAATCATACGTGGTGATACTTCTAATTTTTCAGCAAGTTCTTGAATACTGTATTTTTTTCCAGTACTTAAATATTGCATAAAAGTTAATACATTACTGATTTTTGACATAGTATCACCTACTTTTATTTTATATTATTTACTTCTAAGAATCTTTTTCTAAATAATTCTTTATCTTCTGCGAATGATTCTACTTCTTTTAAAAATTCATTATAGTCTTCATCTTCAAAATACATTTTTTCTTTAGCATAACCATTTTTTCCAAATTTATCAATTATATGATTTCTTGATTCTTCAATTATTTCTTCTAGTGATGCATTTGGAAAATGTTCTTTCCTATAAGAATATGTTCTTTTAAGCGGTACATTTATATCTGTATTTCTATCAGCAGAAGATACTATTTTTCCATAGATTGAACGTGGAACATACTCTAGACTAGCTCGATGATCAACTACTGCTTCTACCATTATTTTCATTTCTTCTTCAGTAAAATATTTTTTTATAAAATTATCTTTTTCTAATATTTCTGAAGATACTTGTTCATGATTTTTAGCATCTATATGATGACCTATATCATGAAATGATGCGATTACATAAACCATATTCATATTTATATTTGGAACTGTACTAGCAAACTTTAAACTTCTTTCTAATACATATTTAATGTGGTCTATGTTATGACCACTGTCATTTTTTTGATATTCAGGAAATATTTTACTTTCAATATATTCTTTTAATTCTTGATTAATCATTTGATTCACCATTTTTAGTATATCATATTATTAATCTTTTTTTACTTTTTGAATAGGCTTTTCTTTTTGATTTAGATTAGGTACAGAACTTACTGCTAATTGACCTAGTCCATCAATGTTTTCACGATTGTATGCTTCAACATAAACTAAATTATCTTTAAACTTACAACGCATTAGTCGCCCTTGAACCCATTCAAAGAAAATAGAACCGTCAGCTAATACTTCACCAAATTTTTCAAATGCAAGTTTACCAATTTCTTCATCCCATGCATATGGGTCATATTGAGCAAATCCCATACCATATGGAGTGGCATAATTATATAAGGCTGCAAGTACTGCATATTTATTTTTATTTGAAATGTCTATTATATCTTCTTCTGTTTCTAGATAGCCATAGTCTGTTTCTAATTCTGGTTGAGGAGGCAATCCTAGAATATCTGTAATATATTTTTTTCTAAATTCTTTAGAAAATTCTTTTGTTGTTCCTTTACGAACATATTGAGGAATTACTGCGATAAATGGTAAAACGTTTCCTTTTTGTTTTTCATAATTATCTAAACATATTTTGTATGCAAGTATTAAATTATCTACATCAATATCAGTAGGAATCATTTCAGCAACTTTATGATGAATATGACACTCAGGATGTTCTTCATAATGCATTCTTCCTGACATTGTTGCTTCTTTTAAATGTTGTTTTATATTTTTTGCAATCAACATATTATCCCCTCCTACTTTCTAGTTTAGTCTTACGTAGTTGCTTTACTATATCATCTTTTGATATTTTATAACCATCATTTAATTCTTTATGTTCCATTTCAAAGTTAATTCCTAATAGTTCGGCATAGCTTTTACATTCATCTAGAGCTGAGTCTTCATCTCCTAAAATTTCTACTTCCACATTTCCTTCTTTGGTTGTTTTTATATACCAATCTTGTCCAACAAAAAGTTGATTTATTGTTGTTAAATCTTCTATTTCTTCGTTGCCTGTTGCTTCATACTTGATTGCTTGAAGTTTTAATAATGCTTCATCTAAATCATCTATGTCAGCTTCTTCAATACTTAAGAATTTGTGTACCCTTTTTCTTGGGTCCTTATAACGAATAGATACAGGTTCATATTTTGGTTTTTTAGGAAGTTCTCCTGCTAATATTCCTTGAGACTCAGAATCATATACGTAAACATCTCTTTCTTGAGGTCTTGGTACTTTACCTTCTACTTTTGGTAATCCTTTAAAGATATAATCAGATGCTCCAACTGTTACTACTTTAACTCTTTCTTCTTCTGGTTCATTACATTTGGAAATGTCCATTATTTCATCTGCTACATGTTTATAAACATCTACTAATTTTATATCGTCGTTATAGGCTCCATGAATGCTGCTTCCTGATTCAACACTGTCAAAGCAAACAACATCACCATTTCTCCACATCCAACTTTGAGTTAGGAATTTACCTTTATGGTAAACAACAAATGTTCTTCCATTTATAGATTGCATTGAATGTTTTAAAGCAGAATAAGAAATTCCATCAACAACAAAACAACAATGTGATAAATACCCAACTGCTAAAGCAAAAGGATCTTTTACATCTAGTATTTCATATGTAAAGTCTCCTAATTTTCCTTTTACTTTAGGAATTGTAGAAGATGTTCTGTTTTTAGCATCATGACATAAAGAAATACCTTTTGTAAGTGTATCTTCATTAGTTATACGCATTTCTTTTAATGCTGGCTTAAATGCTTGTTCATTTGGTTTTAAAGTTACTGGAAGTACTACATCTTCAAAGTGGGATAATGCTCTTTTGACTGTTATAATTCCATGACAGGCTTTTTTTACTTCTTCATAGTTATTACATATTTCAGGTACAAATCTTCCAAACTCCAATAATTCTTCACGAATTATTTTATTCATAACACTATTCTTTTCTGTGGCACTTCCTCTTCCAAATAAGAAATCCATTAATTCTTGATTAACAATAGGTTTACCTTCTTCATCAATAACAATATCTTTATAGTTAATATTGTCAAAAATGTTTTCCATTCTTGTCGTTTTCATATCTGACTTAATGATATGCCTTGCTTTAATTTCTCCAAAATAACAAAGTAATTGAAGCATCATTCTTTCTTTAAATTCAGAAACAGCTACACGTGGATTAAATTCTTGTTCTGGATGTAGTTCTTTGTGTTTGCTTTTAGCTTCACGAATTAATTCTTTCTTTAAATGTAAAACAGAAGATATATCTAATTTTCTTACTTGTTCATCAGAAAGATATTTTGTAATTAAATCTGGAGTATTGAATACATGACCTGATTTAGTTAGATAAATTAGTCCTTTATAAGTTTTTGTATTAAATACTTTATCAAAGTCTACACTACCTTTTATTAAACGATAGAATAAACCATTAAAACTAACAGTTTCTGTTAATGTTCCGTCTTTTTCAGTTTGATCATTTAACATAGAAATAAATCTTCTACGTAATTCTAAAAAGTAAGGATCTTGATCTGATATTATGTGGTTCTTCATTAATGAACCACAAGCAATCATAGCTTCAATATAATCATCTTTTATTAACTTGTGTGGTTTTGTTGTAGTAGTCTTTTCAACTAATCTTCTGAAGTCTTCAATACTATATTCTTTCTTTTGACATTCTGTTATAAATCTTTCAATTAATGATGATATTGTTTTTTCATTTACATAGTCTCTTAAACTATCATCTTCATAGGCAATATCTAAGAACTCGTAGATTATTTCATTACCATGTTCACAATCATAATATCCATCAACATTAGCATCTAATATTGATAAAGAATTTTTTAATCCTAATGTTTTAAATCGAGGTTTTAATTTATTAAATATTTCTGAGGCGTTTTCAAATTTATGTTTTTGAAAATAGTTTTCTTCATTTAATAATACTTTTAATCTACCTACTAATAATTTAAATCTCATGTCAGATATTTCTTTTTGTCTATCGTTATAGGCTTCAAGGATTGAGAAAATATCTTCTGATGAATTAACATTTAATAAAATTGTCTCAATAATATCATCCATTGGAATTGTTTTATATTGACTAATATTGTTAATTAAATTTTCTTTTATTTGTTCTGGAGTTTGATTACTTAATTGTAAAAGAGGATTTATCTTTACTGCATTATTAGTTAATTTATCTACTTCTATTTGAGCATCTTTAGATAGACATAAATAAAACGAATAAAATGTTTCAGCTTTGGGATTTAATTTATTTTTGTATTTATTTATAGCAACGGCTTGTTTTGAATCTGATAAATTTAAAATTAATGTTTCTATTATTGATGCAGGTAATTTATCTGAATAATTTTTTAATACTCCTTTAATTCCTTCATCATCCATTTCACCTATTACTTCCATCCAGACAATCAGTGGATATGGTTTTGTTTCTTCTAGCATCATATCTGCTAATTGATTTTTCTTTTGTGACATAAAAGCAAGTGCCATGAAGGCAGTTTCAAAACATTCATCTTTTATTCTTTTTCGTGTTTGAGCTTTTTCAACAAAGATGTTTGAAGCACGCATATTATTAGCGAAAGTGTCATTGTTATTTTGTAAATATTCATTATAGATTTCTTGGGCTTTACTTAGTGGTAATCTTAATAGTTTACTTAATAGTATTTCAAAGTTCATATATATCCCCCTTAAATGCCTTATATAATAGCATAAAGACTTTTATTTTTCAATAAAATAAAAGAAAGTAACTAATCGTTACTTTCTGGTTTTCTTGTATCTTTTAATGTTAATTGTTTATTATTATTTTTTTCATTCATAAATGAATTAGTAAATACTTCATGTACAAATTTAAATGTTTGTACATAAGATGATTGTTTATGTGTAGTTAATGAATCTATTTTTCCCTCTTCATTAAATTTAATTAATGGATTATCAATAAATTGTTCATCTTGTTCATCCCACCAAGTAATTGACCATCCTTGCATTTCTCCAGCAATATTTAACATAAAATGAGTTAGATGTCTCATTGTATCAAAATGTTCTTCTTCTGGAATTAAATCCCCTAACATTTCTACTAAATCATCAACTGATACTTCTTCTTTTTCACTTAATATTAATGCTTGTTCTGTACTTTCTTCAGCAATTTTACTTGCTAAATAGTTTTTTAAACATCCTTCTACTAAGCGCTTTTTTCTACCTGTATTTTCTACATCAAATGCATGTTGATATAAATCTTTACCAACTCTAAAATAGATATCTCTTAAATCTGCCATAATATTCAACTCCCTTAAGTGCTTACATATTATAACATAATTTATTTATTTTGTATAGGTTTTCATAAATACTTTAGGCTTTTCTAATATTTCGCTTGGTACTATTTCTTTAAAATCCAGTGACTTTGCTTCTAACATTTTATCTAGTTCTACTAATTCTTCTGTACTGTATGATTGAAGACATTCAAACGCATCAAATACTTGTTTAATACCTTCAATATTACTATAAATACTTAATCCAACTGAAGTTGTTGTATAAAGTGCAGCTGTTGTAGTTGCTAAATCATCATTATTTCCATCTTCACTTACAGTCATTGTTGTTGTAAATGGTGGAGCTACTAAGGCAGTTCCTGCCATTAATGTTTTAAATAAAAATTCTATCATGTTATCAATTCCTTTTTTATATGTTTTTCTTGTAGATATATATTACCGGTTTTTTTATTATTTCTACTTAATTTAAGTGTAAAATAAAAAGGATATTATGTCTAATATCCTTTATTCATAGTAATTATGAATTTATTTCATATTTATATTCATATACTCTTTTATAAATTTTATGGATGCAGATGTTAGGTAATTAATATCATATATTAAATCTATATCTGTTTTTTGTAATGTTTCTTTAACTGGAACTTTATATAATTCTTTGTTTTCTAATTCATATTTAACTAAGTCTTCAATTACATAACCAATGCCTAAATTTCTTTTTACTGCTGCTATGATCATTTCAGTAGTATGGATATTTAAAACATTTTTAACTTCTGTTTCAGTTTCTTTAAAAACTAAGTCTAGTTTATTTCTATTTTCTGTTTTAGGTATAGGTAATATTAATTGTTCATCTTTTAAATCTTTAACACTTGTGATATTTCTTTTTTCTTTAGAAATAAAACAATATTTTACACTATCTAATTTTACTGTTGTTTTATTTTTATCTAGATTTTTAAATGGTGGAGTATCAATAATAAAATCCACTTCATGAGATTCTAATAAACTTAATAGTTTTGTTGTTGAACCTGTTATTATTGTTACTTCAATATTTGGGTAGTCATTATGAAATTTTATTATGTGGTCAAATAAATAGAATGAGCCAATATTTGATGGCATACCAATTGAAAGTTTTCCACGGTCTAGATTATTTGTTTCTAACATTCTTCTTTCTGCAGTAACTAAACTATTAAAAGATTGTTCTACGAAGAAAAGTAATTCTTCACCTTTTTCGGTTAAGTCTACTCCATTTTTCTTTCTAATAAAAAGTGGTGTTCCTAGTTCTTCTTCAAGTTTTTTTATTGCTTTACTAATAGCAGACTGAGACATATATGTTTGTTTCGCTGTTTCAGAGAAACTTTTGTATTTAGCTAATTCATAAAAAGTTTTATATAAATTTAAATTAATATCTGTTTTAAACATAGGCACTCTCCTTTGGTGCTCTTTATTATAACATAAGAAAAAAAGATGTACAATGTACATCTTATTTATCACGTTCAAATTTCTTTTCTATTAATTTTATTGGATATGATTTATCTCTTAAGATTGATGAGATTGACTGATCATTATGAATACTATAAATAATTTCTGCTACCATTTTTGAACAATCACATACATGTAACCATTTTGACTCTTTATATTCCTCTGGAATATAAGATAAATTTGTTGTATATAATCCATCAAATTTACCTTCTTTATAATATTCTTCGAACTTTTCAATTCCTTTAGTGAATAATGTATATGTTGTCATTAAGTAGATGTATTTTACTCCACGTTTTTTTAATTCGTCTATTACATCAAACATAGATCCACCACTTGAAATCATATCATCACTGACTATGGCTGTATAGCCATCTAGTTCTTCATTACCACAGTAATCATGGGCAATTACTGGATATTTTCCATCTACCAGGTTATTATAGTCTCTTTGTTTTATGAAACTACCTGCTTCTCTATGTATATATTTTGAGTTAAATGAATTTAAGTAGACATTTCTTCTTCCTGTTGCGCCATTATCTGGTGCGACAAATACTATTTTCTTTAATCTGTTCATGCTCATGTCGTTAATAAAACTTTCAAGAATGGTATTTGTTGGGAAGAAGTTATCAAATTCCATATTTTGAATGGCATGTTCTACTCCTTGATCATGAGCATCAAATGTTATAAAACTTTTTATTCCACTTGTTGTATCTATTTCATGAAGCATTCTTCCACACATTAAGTTTTCTCTTGTATTTCTTCTGTGTTGTCTTCCAGCATATAATAGTGGCATAATTATATTTATGTTTTTAGCATGACAATTACATGCGCCTATTCCATCTTTTAGTTCCATGAATAAATCATTAGGACTGGTATGGTTTATGAATCCATGCATTTTATATTCAATTGAATAATTTCCAACATCTGTTAACATAAACATGTCTTTTCCTCTTACTGTTTCTTCTATTTCAACTTTGAAGTGACCATCTTCAAAGAAGTTTTCTTTGATTGGAACAATAAAAGTATATTTTTCTTTATCAAGTTTATACATTTCAAGTAAGTGTTCATCAATTTTGTTTCCTAAATCTGTGGCACTTTTAAATACCATTAATCTTAAATCTTTTTTTTCTACTTGTTTTTTCATATTAACTCCTCTACTTTAATTTTTTTCAGCAAAAAAAGACAATTCACTAAAGAATTCTCTTTCTGTACTCCGCCTTGATTAAATATTTTCCACCCTTACCTCTATCTAGTCCGTGTTCTTCTTCAAATTGACATAAAACTTCATTAATGTGTTGTAGGTTTTCTGGGTCTAAAAAACCTTTGATATTCATATCAACCATTTCACTCGTAATAAAGCAAAATTTTTCGTAGTCAACTGCTTCGATTAAATGTAAGTATGGATGAGAGGTATCCCCATTTAAAATAGCACCATTCCATCTTGCATAAGGGCCACCTTTTCGGTTTGGTATTATTAAATGATGAAATGTTGCTATATCTTCTTCGTTTAAATGGAAACCCATAAAGTCACATTCTAACTCTTTGATCTTATAGTCTTGGATCATTAGTTTAGTAACTTGCTTCATAGGCTCACCTCTATATTTTGATTATAGCAATATTTTATATCTTTGTGATTAGTAAAATTTTTTTTAGACAGTATTTTACAAAAAAAAGAAAATAGTTTTCTATTTTCTTTTTTATTCAAAATCCATAACATTTATCCATTTACTTAAGAATTCTTGTTCTTCAGGAATGTTCTTAGTCATTTGTGTTGCGGCAACAATTGGTATCCATCTTTGAATATGACTTTTTTCTATACCACTTTTTTCTGCAAAAAGATTTAAGTATTTTTCTGCTAATTCTTCTTGCTTATCTATTGAGAATAATAAATAAGTTCTAGCAGCATCTGCGGATGCATTTCCTTGTGTAACATGAGCCCAGTCAATTACATAAACTGCTCCATCTTCTTTTACAATTACGTTACTTGGATGATAATCTCCATGACATAGTTTTTGGTGATTTTTCATTCCTTGTAATCTTTGAAGTAATTCGTATTTTGTATTTTCATCGATGTTTGTTGCATTTTCTAATTTTCTTGTAAATTTTTCTTTAATTCTATTTAGTAATGGAACTTCATTTTCTAGAATCGCTAGTTGAACATCTACAAATAAGTTTAAATACTTATCAATATTTTCAGAATCTTCTTTCATTAATTCTGAAATTGTTTTTCCCTCAATTTTTTCTGATATAATAGCCCATCTATTTTCAATTTTTCCTACTTCTATTAGTTTTGGAACATTTAAATTCGAATATTCTTCTACTCTTGATTGATTAAGCGCTTCATTCAAAATATCAGATTGGGAATGTCCTTCATTATATAATTTTACTATTGTATTTTTATCTGCAAATATTTCTTTATTTTTTCTTTTAGCAATTAACTCCATACTACTTACCTCCATAATATGCATTTAAATACATTTGTTTTATTTCTGATAGTAATGGTAAGCGAGGATTTGCACCTGTACATTGGTCATCAAATGCTTGTTCTGTCATTTCATCTAATGTTTCTAAGAAAGCATTTTCATCAATATTATAATCTTTAATTGTTTTCTTGATACCAATTCTTTCTTTTAAATCATTAATTGCTTTTATTAAGTTTTCTACTTTTTCTTCATCTGTTCTTCCATCTAAGTTTAAGCTTTCAGCAATTTCTGCATATCTTCTTAGTGTATGTGGATGATCGTATTGTGGGAATGTTCCCATTTTTGTTGGAACTTCTGATGAATTAAATCTAATTACTTCTTCAATCATTAAAGCATTAGCAATTCCATGAGGTAAATGATGGAACGCTCCTAGTTTATGTGCCATTGAGTGACATACTCCTAAGAAGGCATTGGCAAAAGCCATACCTGCCATTGTAGCTGCATTAGCCATCTTTTCTCTTGCTTCTGGATCATTTGGTCCATTATCATAGGCTCTTGGTAAGTAAGCAAAAATTGTTTTTAATGATTGAATGGCAAGACCATCTGTATAGTCTGTTGCCATCATTGATGCATATGCTTCAAGGGCATGTGTTACAGCATCAATTCCAGATGCAGATGTTAATCCCTTTGGAGCATTCATCATTGTGTTAGCATCAACAATAGCCATATTTGGCATAAGTTCATAATCAGCTAGTGGATATTTTGTACCTGTTTTTTCATCAGTAATTACTGCGAATGGTGTAACTTCTGAACCTGTTCCGGCAGAAGTTGGTACAGCGATAAAGTATGCTTTTTCACCCATTTTAGGGAATGTGTATACTCTTTTTCTGATATCCATAAATCTCATTGCCATATCCATGAAATCTACTTCTGGATGTTCATACATTACCCACATAATCTTAGCAGCGTCCATTGCAGAACCACCACCAATTGCAATGATACAATCTGGATTAAACATATTCATTGCTTTTGTACCTTCAATAGCACATGCTAGAGTTGGATCTGGTTCAACATTAGAGAATGTTGTATAAGCAATTCCCATCTCTTCTAATTTATCAGTAATTGGTTTTGTATATCCATTTTCAAAAAGGAATGTATCTGTAACAATAAATACTTTCTTTTTATTTAATACTGTTTTTAATTCTTCTAGGGCAACTTGTAGACAACCTCTTTTTATATAAACCTTTTCAGGTGCTCTAAACCATAACATATTTTCTCTCCTCTCGGCTACTGTTTTTACATTTAATAGTTGTTTAATTCCAACGTTTTCTGAAACAGAGTTTCCACCCCATGAACCACAACCAAGTGTTAATGATGGGGTTAACTTAAAGTTATATAAATCTCCAATACCACCTTGTGATGATGGAGTATTAATTAAAACACGACATGTTTTCATACTATTATAGAACTTTTCCTGTTTTTCTTTTTCAGTAAGTGGATTTATATATAATGATGAAGTATGACCAAGGCCCCCATCGTCAATTAGTTGACGTGCTTTTTCTACTGCTTCATCAAAATTATTTGCTTTATACATAGCAAGAACTGGAGATAATTTTTCATGGGCAAATTCTTCAGATAGGGCAACTGATTCTACTTCTCCAATTAGAATCTTTGCATTTTCTGGAACTGTTATTCCTGCAAGATTTCCAATTGTATGAGCGGTTTGTCCAACTATTTTGGCATTTAGTGCTCCATTAATAATAATTGTCTTTCTGACTTTTTCTAGTTCATCTTCATTTAAGAAATAGCAACCTCTTTTTTGAAATTCAGCTTTAACCTTATTATAGATATTATCTAGAACAATAACTGATTGTTCTGAAGCACAAATCATTCCATTATCAAATGTTTTTGAGTGAATGATTGAGTTTACTGCTAAAATTATATCTGCTGAATCATCTATAATTGCTGGAGTGTTTCCTGCTCCTACTCCTAATGCTGGTTTTCCACTTGAGTAAGCTGATTTTACCATCCCTGGTCCACCTGTTGCTAAAATTGTATCTACTGAGTGCATTAAGTGGTTTGTTAAATCTAGTGATGGTACATCTATCCAAGAAATTATTCCTTCTGGAGCACCTGCTTTAACTGCTGCTTCTAGTACAATTTTTGCTGCTTTAATTGTAGAATTTTTTGCACGTGGATGCGGACTAATAATAATACCATTTCTTGTTTTTAGTGCTATTAATGTCTTAAAAATAGCAGTTGAAGTTGGATTTGTAGTTGGAATAACTGCTCCAATAATACCAATAGGCTCTAGGACTTTTTTAATTCCATATGCTGTATCTTCTTCAACTACTCCGCATGTTTTTTCATCACGATATTTGTTATAAATATACTCAGAGGCATAATGATTTTTAATTATTTTATCTTCAATTACACCCATACCAGTTTCTTCAACAGCCATTTTAGCAAGTGGAATTCTTGCTTGATTAGCAGCAATTGCTGCTGCTTTGAATATCTTATCTACTTGTTCTTGTGAATACTTAGAAAATTCTTCTTGTGCTTTTTTTACTTTTGAAAGAGCATCTTCTAAAGTTTCAATACTATCTACTGTTATATATTCTTTCATTTTACCCTCCAATAGTATTCCTATTATACTATTTTATTATACTATAATATTTTTTAATTTACTAGATATGATGCATGTTTTTACACAAGAAAAAGATATCTTTTTCGATATCTTTTTTATAAAACTACACTTAGTACTGTCAAGACTATAAGAATTGCAAATACGATATAACTTGCTTTGCTTATAGTTACTTTTTTCAAATCATTTCTTGGTACATTTTTTAATGTTTCTATATAGTCAAGTCCAAAGAATTTTACTTTTATTTCTTTATTTGTATGAATTGCAAATCTAATTGGATTATCAAATTCTGTAAATTCTATTTCTTTTGGAAGAGACATTATATAAATAAACATTATAATATCACCTGTTGCTCCTACGATATTCATGATTGCCAAAAATAATAGAAATGGCCATTTAAATATTAAGGCAATTATATATGGAATAATACCGATATAGAATAATGGAAACATTAATGAATTAAGAATATTTTTACGAGTTATGTTTTGCTTACATAAACAATATAGAACTCCTTTTTCTAGGTATGATCCATATACTATATTTTTAAATTTTCCTCCATATATTACATATGCTAAACTATGTAGGAGTTCATGTATTAACATCATTATAATATTGACAAGTATTAGTAACATTAGATTTACTTGGTAAAAGTCTGATATTAAGTTTCCTTTATATATAAATGATGTTAATACTATTAATAATATAAAAAATACTATACAAAATAAATTTAATTTACCAACATTTAGTTCAAATATATGATATTTTTTATTATCCCTTGTCATTAATCTGCAAAATATTCCTCATAGTATTGAATTGATTTTGTAAGTAAGTTTTTACTTAATTCAGTTACTTCGTGAGCATTATGTAGGAATTTTAAGAATCTTTTCTTTCCCATTGTTTCAATTAGATAACTAACCATAATGTAAGCGTAATCATAACTATCATAATCATGGAATCCAAATTCTTCTTCTAATTCACGCATTTCAGGAATCGGAATTTTATTAATATAGTTTTGTAGTAGCCATTTAATACCTTGAGAGTAAGTACCATCTAGGTATTTAGCAATACCTTCACTTAACCATTCTGGTTGTGTTCCGTAGATAGTATGTTCTATGGCATGAATTAATTCATGGAATATAACTAAGTCATACTCATCTTTTGACCACTCATTTTCTGTTTCTTCATCTAATGGTTCATAGAAATTAAGTGAGGCATCTTCATCTTTGAAACATGCACACATGTAATCAGGATGTTCTTTAAATCCTCTTGCATATAAACCATTTCTTAAAGTTTCCATTGTATCATAAATATAAATAGTATAATTAAATCTTCCATCATCTTCTACTTCAAAGAAGTCTAATATTTCTTTTTTAGAGTCATTAATTACTCTTTCAACACGCTTTTTATAATCTCTTGAACGATTGGCACAGATATATTTATTTTCTTTCATATAATCACTCCCTATTTTATTCACCTTAATTCTAGCACGTTTTTAATCACTAGAAAAGATTGTTTTTAGTTTGATTTAGTTTTTTTAGACGTTTTTTTACAAGTAACACTAATTCCATTGAGGCATTAATTTTATTTAAAACTAGTAATGCATCTTGTAGTTTAGTTATTTCTGATAATTCTTCTTCATATTTTTTAGCTTCTTCTTCGTAGTTAAAATTATCAATTGGGTTTATTTCTATAAAGTCTTTTATATAGTTTTCTATATCTTTTAAAACATAAACTTTTAATGGATAATCATCCATATAAGTTATTCCATAATAACCACCGACAAGATATTTAAATTGATCTTTTAAATCCATATAATCAGTCCTTATATATAATGTATTTATGATTTGTATATTCTATAAATTTTATTAAATCTTCAAATAATAGTGACACTGTTTTGGTATTAGTATTTGGATGTACTAATATTTTATTATTATTTAGTTCTTGATCTAATATTAGTGTTACTAAGTTTTCTTTATCATTAATAATACTTAGTGGTGTTACACTTCCTGGTTCTAGATTTAATATTACTTTCAATTCTTCTGGTGTTGCGAATGATAATTTAGATAGTTTTAAATAATTTGCTAATTCTTTTAAATTAGCTCTTTTATTTTCTTCAAGAACAAAAATATAATAATTTTTATGTTTATCTTTTAAGAATAAGTTTTTGCAACCTACTCCTTCAATCATGTTTTCTATTTGTTTTGCTTCTTCTACTGTATATACTGCTTGATGTGATAGAATTTCATATTTTATATTTAAGTCATTTAATATGTTTAATATATCCATTAGTCTTCCTTTGATATTTCTTCATTCATATCATATTCATCGAATACGTTTCCAACAATATGTTCTAAAATATCTTCTACAGTTACAATACCAATATATTCATTATTTTCTTTAACTATTGCCATAGCTTCATAGTTAGAATTTAATAATAAGAAAGCATCATCAATAATTGTCTTAGCATCAAGTTTTTCAACTTTTCTTAAGTAACGATAAACACTATATTCTTTATTTCTATCTGAGTCTAAAATAATATCTTTAATATTTACAATACCAATTACTTTATCATTTTTAATAACTGGGAATCTTGTAAATTTTGATTTGCGAACTTTTTTAGCAACTTCTTCTTTTGATTCGGTTACATCAATAGAAACAACTTTTTCTTTTTTAGTCATTACATCTTTAATAGTTACATCATTAAATTCAAATACTTTTAATAACATTTTCTTTTCAAGTTCTTCTAAGTTAGAATCAACTATTGTATCTTTTAATTCTTCTTCTACTTCTTCTTTTTGTGGCTTTATATTAAGTAATTTTTCCATAAGATTAGTTGATGCTTTTAAAATAATAATAAATGGTTTAAAGAAAGCTATTACAAAACAAATTACTCCGACCATTGCATATGATATTTTTTCTGGATTAGCTAAACCAATCTTTTTAGGTACTAATTCTCCAAATACTAATGTAAAGTATGAAAGAATTATTGTAATTACAACAATTAAAATATTAGTAAGTGTTGCTTGAGAGATAAATGATACATTAACATATTCTGCTATTTCACTAGCAAAACTATCTGCTGCAAAGGCACTTGCTAAAAAGCCAGATAATGTTATAGCAACTTGAATTGCTGATAAGAATGTAGATGAATCATTTAAAAGATTAACTATTTTGCTAGCTTTTTTATTACCTTTTTTAACTTCTTTATTTAGCTTATATTTATTCAAAGATAAAAAAGCTATTTCTGTTGCGGAGAATACTCCGTTGATTCCAATTAATATAATTAAAATTAATATACGTATTAACATATTTTCCTCCTATAATTCTTGCAATAATTCTTTAAATTCAATATAGCCAGATTCTGCATTTAAGTGACCACCATTATTTATAATATATTGTTTATTAGCAATAGTGTCTGCAAAATCTTTTTCTACTTCATATTTTACATATGGATCATTATCTGAATAATAGCAAACTATATCTTTACAGTATTCTTTTATTTCTTCTAAATTGTCTGTGTACATTGATTCATTTACAGAATCAAAGTCTTTATCAATTCCTAAGTAATTGTTAAATCCACAAACAAAGATTAGTTTTTGCACTTTTACTTTATTATTAATTAAATATTTACATATAAATACTGGAGCTATACTATGTGCAATAATTGTTGTGTTTTCATTTATATTTAATTTTGATAATTCATTTGACCAACTATTATAGTTTTGTATTCCTACTCCTACTGGCATTTGTGGTACAGTAACTTCCATTTTTTTAAGTTCAAGTTGTTCTTTTAACCAGGGAAACCAGTTACCTGTTTTTGAACCAAAACTTCCGTGAAGAATTATATAATTTTTCATATTATCACCTTGTGTTTATTATAACAAATTTTTAATTAAAAAAATAGAGGTTCTTGTATCCTCTATTTATGTTCTTGAATTATATTCTCTTAGTAATCCTTTATAGATTTCATCTAATCCATATATTTTTTCAAAGTCTTCTGGTTTTACTAAGTTGGGTAATTCTATTATTGATGATTGTTCTAAAACATATTTAACAAATTCTGCACAATAGAAATAGTTTTCTCTTTTTACTTGGTGATTTATTAATATTCCTATTAATCCTAGTATGTTAAATTTATATGAATCTTTTGCATTATACATTTCTTTAATAAGTTTTTCTAATTCTTTATACTTTTCTTCAGATACTTCTAAAGAATATATTTTTGTTTTTGTATTTTTAAATCTTTTAAATGTACCTTGGTTTATTCTTTCATGAACAAATCCTCCACTAAATGGATTATAAGGATTTAGTCTTCCAAAACTATACATTTTTGTTAGGTTTTCATCTAATGAAATTGATACATGAGAAAATTCTCTTCTTGTATATACTTTTACTATTTGAGAAAGTATAGTTCCAGTATAAGTTAAAATGATATATATTTTCTTCATTTCTACACCTACTTGTATTTTTCTTGTATTAATTTCATTATACAATACTTTCTTATGATTTGTATATTTTTTTATAATGATAAATTTGTTATAATGTACTAAGGTGATTATATGAAAATTATTATTGTAGGTATTGGAAAACTTGGAGAATACCTTGTTAGAAACTTAGTTAAAGATGGTAATGAGGTAACATTAGTTGATACTGATTTTACTACTAGTATGGATGTTATTAATAATGAAGATGTTAATTATATTCTTGGTAGTGGGCTGGACGCTAATGTGTTAATAGAAGCTGGTATTAAAGATGCAGATTTATTAATTAGTGTTATGCAACATGATGAACAAAATGTAATGTGTAGTTTACTTGGTAAAAAACTTGGTGCTAAAAATACAATTGCTAGAATTAGAACTCCTGAGTATTCAAACTCGGTTAACTTATTAAAAGATGAACTTGGTTTATCAATGTTGATTAATCCTGAGGCACTTACTGCTAACCAAATAGCAAAAGCTTTAAGTATTCCTAGTGCAATGGATGCTACTACATTCTTAAAAGGGCGTGTACTATTAGTTTCATTTAAAGTCAAAGAAAACGGTCCATTGGATAAAACTGCTATTAGTAGTATTTCTAGAAAAGTTGAAGGTTTAATTATTTGTGCTATTGAAAGAGATGAAAAAATAATAGTACCAACTGGTAATACTAAGTTACAAGATGGAGATACTATTTTCGTTAGTGGTACAAATAAATCTATTAACAAGTTTTTAATTCTTTCAGAATTAATTCAAGAAAAAACAAAGAAAGTTATTATTAGTGGTGGGTCTAATACAGCTGTTTATCTTGCTAAAAATTTGCTTGATATGGGAATGCAAGTTAAAATTATTGAAATTAATCCAGAAAGATGTGCTGTATTAAGTGAAAAATTACCTAATGCATTAATTATAAATGGTGATGTTTCTGATCAAAATGTTTTATTCGAAGAAGGAATTGAATCTTGTGATGCATTTGTTGCACTTACAAGTATTGATGAAGAAAATATTGTATATTCAATGTTTGCTGCTATGCAGAATGTTCCTAAGATTATTACAAAGATTAATCATATAAATTTAGATGGTATTGTTGAAAAAACTCATATTGATACTGTTATTACTCCACATAAAATTGCTACTCATCAGATTGTTAAATATATTAGAGCTATGCAAAATAGTGATAAAAGTAGTTGTGAAGCAATTTATAAAATTAATGGTGATTTATTTGAGATGTTGGAGTTTACTGTAAGAGATGATTTTAAAGCATTAAATACTAAAATTAGAGATATGAATTTTGTTGATGGTTCTTTAATTATTGCGATTATGAGAGGTAGAAATATTATCTTCCCTACTGGAAATGATGAAATAAAAGAAAATGATATTATGGTTGTTATTGATACAAATGACAAAATAAGAGATATTAATGATATATTGAGGTAGTTTATGAAGAATAAGTTAGTTTATAAATATATTGGTAAAGTCTTAATTGCATTTGCAGTATTAATGATGTTACCAATGATAGTTGCAATTATTTATAAAGAAAGGGTTATTCCTTTCTTTGTACCAGCTATTATTAGTTTAGTAATTGGTACTTTACTTAATTCATTTAAATTAAAAAGTAAAATGTTATATGCAAAAGATGGTTTCATTATAGTTGCTTTATCTTGGATAATAATTAGTGTTCTTGGAGCTCTTCCTTTATGCATTAATGGTGATTCAAGTTTAGTTGATGCTATATTTGAAGCCGTTTCAGGGTTAACAACAACTGGAGCAACAATTTTTAAAGATGTTGAAATCTTGAATAAAAGCATCTTGTTTTGGAGAGCGTTTATGCATTTTATTGGTGGTATGGGAGTTTTAGCTTTTGTTATGGCAGTTATACCTCTTGCTAACAATGACAAATCAATGCATGTTTTAAAAGCAGAAATGCCTGGTCCTAGTGTTGCTAAATTGGTTCCCGGAATTAAAAAGACATTATTTTACTTATATGGTATTTATATTGTTCTTACTACTTTGGAAACAATTCTATTAGTAATTGGTGGACTTCCATTTTTTGACAGTTTATTAACAGCATTTTCTACAGCAGGTACTGGAGGATTTGCTACATTAAATTCTAGTGCCGCTACATATTCTTTGTTTAATAAATATGTAGTTGCGATATTTATGTTTTTATTTGGAATTAACTTTAATATCTATTTTTTAATTCTAATGAAAGATGTAAAAAGCGCTTTAAAGAGTGAAGAATTAAAAGCTTATATAATGATATTTGTATTTTCTGTATTGTTCATTTTTATTAATACAATGAGTATGTTTAATAATATTGGACAAGCTTTTAGTGATTCATTTTTTCATGTTAGTTCAATAATGACAAGTACAGGATTTGCCGTTGGAGATATAAATATTTATCCTACAGCAGCAAGAATTTTAATATTAGTTTTGATGTTAATAAGTGCTTGTGCAGGTAGTACTTGTGGAGGATTTAAAATATCAAGACTTGTTATTTTATTAAAAACAATTAAACGTGAATTGTTAAAAGCAATTCATCCTAATAGTGTTAGAACTATTACTTTTGAAGGAAAGAAAGTTGATGAAGATACAGTTAGAAGTACATGTTTATATTTATTACTTTATGCAATGTTTATAGTAGTAATTATGTTTATAGTTAGTTTTGATAAAGTTAATTTTAGTCAAGCTGTTAATGCTACTTTTACTACTTTTGCTAATGTTGGCTTATGTTTTGATATAAGTAACTTTGCTGACTTTAGTATTTTATCTAAACTAGTACTTTCAATTGGAATGTTACTTGGAAGATTAGAAATACTTCCTATGATGGTATTATTTAGTGATTTAAAGAAATAGGACTTTTACTAGTCCTTTTCTTTTTGTTATAATTTTATTAGAGGTGAAGTATATGAATTTAAAGATACCTAAAAAACCAGTTATTATTAAGAATAAAGATTTTCAAACAATAATTGTAAGAGTATTATTTCCATTTTATGATGATGAAGAATATTTAACTAAAATGGCAATATTACCTAATTTACTTATGTATATGAATAATAAGTATGATACTGAAGAAAAGTTTCAAAAGAATAGAAAAAAGAATTATATTTTAAATACAAGTTGTACTAAGATGACAGTTGGTACTAATATGTGTTTATGTTTTAGTATGATTATTCCGGATACTGAAGCTTTAGGATTTGATTATTTAAATGAACAATTTGAATTCTTTCAAGAAATGATTTATAATCCAAAAGTTATTGATGAAGGATTTGATAAGTTTGAAGTTGAAAGAGAAAAGAAAAATCTTGATATGAGTATTGAAAATGCGATGAAGAATTTAAGACCATATCAGTCAGTTAAAGGATTAGAATTAATTGATGATGAAGGAATTTTGTCCCGTACTATTGAAAATCATAGATACCAATTAGATGATGTTAATCCTCAAAGTATGTATAATTTATATCAAGAAATAATTAATGCTTATCATCCAGCAATATTTGTTTTTGGTAATGTTTCAGAGAAAAGAATTAATGAACTTGCTGATAAATATTTATATAAACATTTATCAGATGTTGATGTTATAGAAAAAAGATATAGTCATTTCTTAAATGTTACTGATAAAGAAGTTAGTTTTGTAGAAGAAAAAAAGAATTTTAAGGATTCTTCAGTTTCTTTCTATTATAAAATTAAAGATATGAGTGAAGATGATTTTACTAAGCTAAGTTTAGTTAGAGGATTACTTACTTCTTTATCTTCTAGAATGCTTAATAAAAAATTAAGAGATGAAAATGATTTAGTTTATTCATCTAAAGCACTAGCTTATTTAAGATTTGGTGTTTTTGAAATTACTGCATATATTAATAAGAATAATAAAGATATTGTTATTGAAAAAATAAAAGAAGTAATGGAAGATTTAAAGGATCCAAATAAGATTAGTGAATATTTAGAAAATATTAAAGAACGTAGACGTGTTTCTTTAATTAAAAGTTTAGATGATAAATTTACTTTACTGAGCGATGTTGTTTTAGAAACTTTAGAAGTTGATAAAAATATGGAAGATAATTATAAAGAAGCATTAAAAGTAAGTGCTGAAGATATAGCAGATTTTGTTAAGAGATTTGTTTTAGATACAATTTATTTTATTGAGGAGGATTGTCATGAATAATATTGAGACTATTAAATTAGATAATGGATTAACTATTTATTTATATTCAGATAAAAGAAGACATTCTACTCTATTTCAACATGTAACTTTATTTGGTGGACAAACTAAAGATTTTATTGTTGATGGTAAAGAATATCATATGCAAGATGGTGTTGCGCATATACTTGAACATTATGTTGTTGAGGAAAATTCTAAAGGTAATTTTTTAAAATTACTTGGAGAAAAACAAATGGGTACTAATGCTGCTACTTATTATAATATGACAAGATATTATTTTGAGGCGATTGAAGATATTGAATATGGAATTGAAACAATGATTAGAGGAATTTACTCACCTATTTTTGATGAGGAAAGATTAGAAAAAATTAAGAGACCTATTCTTCAAGAAACTAAAGGTCGTATGGATAATAAGTTTTATCATTCTAATCAGATGACTTTAAATAATTGTTTTGAATCTATTAAAGTTAGAAGTATTCTTGGAACATTAGATGAAATAAGTAATACTACTTTAGATGATGTAATTACTTGCTACAAAGCTTTTTATCAACCAAGTAATCAGTTTATTGTTGTAGCGGGTAGTTTTGATAGAGATAGTGTATTAGATTTAATAAAGAAACTTTATGATGAGTTAGATATTAAGTCATGTGATATGAAACTGATAAAACATGATGAACCTAGTAATGTTTTAAAAGAAAAAGGAATATTAGAATTCCCTACTGGAGAAGATTATACTGAAGTTACTTATAAAGTTAATTTAAGTAAGTTTAAAGTTAAAGAAAAATTAAAGTTGGATTTTTATTTACATTATTTCTTTGATATGTATTTTGGAATTACTTCTCCACTTTATAAGGAATTAGTTAAAGATAAAATAATAACTACTTGTTTGTCATGTAGTACATTTATGATGGAAGATTATATTCTAATTTCAGTTGGCTCTTATAGTAGTAATTCTGAAGAATTAGAAAAAAGAATAAAAGAAACTATAAAGAATATGGATTCATTTAATGAAGAAATATTTGAATTAGATAAAAGAGATAGTATTTTAAAAATTGTTCTTCGTAGTGAAAATTTACTTGATACTATAATGCCTTTTGTAAGTAATATAGTTGAGTTTAAATATCCATATCCAGATACAGTTAAGGATTTAGAAGAGTTTAACTTTAAAGACTTTGTAGAGACAATTAAGTCACTTGATTTTAGTAATAAGACTGTGACAGTTATACAAAATAAAAAAGAGAATTCTAAATAATTAGAATTCTCTTTTTTATGTCATACATGGTTGTTGGATAGTAATTGAATAATCTTTTCCCTTTTCAATAACCGTTGTCTCATCATAAATAACTTTTTCATAGTTTGATGAACATATTCCACCACCATCATAATAATAATAATCTATATTATATGAACTTTCTACCCATTCCAGCCAAGTCATTCCTTCTTCGGCTTGATAAGTTACTCCATCAATTGTAAACGTAATTAATGAGACAGATGAGGCTGCTGAACTATAATCCAGAGAAACATCTCCAAAAGATACTGAGAATGGTCCATCTGCTCTATTTCCGTTTGCAGCATATTCAATTGTTATTGTAATTGGTGCAAATGTTTTTTGGTATAATACTTTACCTGATATACTGGAACTTGTAGATGTTGCTGTTATATCATGAACATTTACACTAATTGAAATATCATTACATGCAGCTTGTACTAAAGAATCAGTTGCATCTGTTCCAGCAGTACAAACTTTATTTGAATTTGCTCCAATTGCATTATTAAAGTTTATTGCGCGTAAATAAGCATCGTATTCTCCACTGTTTCCTACGTAGAAACTATAAGTAACTGATTCACCGGGAGAAGTAAAGCCAACTTTTAATGATGAAATTGAGGTAGTTCCTTCTGATATATATAGTGAAGTAGCAGTAGCACTTCCATTTGTACTTGGATAAACATGATCTTGAGCTTCACTTGCTAAAGCAGACGTTGTGCTGGCATAAAATCCAACTTTAAAGTTTGAACTATCTGGTGCAACTGTTGCACTAGATGAAATATTTAAAGTTGTCGAAAACGCTGCAAATCCTAAAGACATTCCTGCTATGGCTAGTACTAAAGCTACTATTGATAAAATTTTTATATGTCTTTCCTTTTCCATATTATGACACTTCCTTATTTTATTTAAGTGTATCATTATAATATTGGTTTTACAATATCATTAAGTTTTACTTTACAAACGTTTTTCCACAGAAAAAGAGGAAAAGTTCCTCTTTAAAATAATCTTTTATCTTTTTGTTCTTCGTTAAATTTATATTTTTTTGCCGGTTTTTTTCCTTCAAAATTTATTGTTTCATTTGTATCTATTATAATATTCTGAGTTAATAATTTTTTTCTAAAGTTTCTTCTATCAATTTCTATTCCTAATATTTCTTCATATACTTTATGTATTTCTGGAATTGTAAATCCATTTGGATAAAGTTTCTTTAAAATATTTGATGAGATAATCATATCTTTTAATTTTTCAATTGCTTTTAATAATACATTATTATGATCATAGGCAAGTTCTGGAATATTGTTTATAGAAAACCAATCTGCATCAATTGTCTTATTTGTTTCTTTTAATATATTAACTTTTTCTATATCAACTAAACCTATGTAGATAAAAGCTAACATTCTTAGAAGTGGTGATCTATCTACTTTATCTTCCACTCCAACGAATAATAAATCTATGTCAGTAATATTTGTTTTTTCTTTTAATTCTCTTTTAGCAGATTCTTCAATAAGTTCATTATTATACATTGCTCCACCTGGTAATGCCCATTTTCCTTTAAATGGTTCATTATTTCTTTTTATTAAAAGAACTTTTATTTCACCCTTATCTATTGTGAAAACTGTATTAATAACATGTGCTCCTATATTTTTATATAAAGGATTTTTTATTTCCATAGTATCATCTCCATTAATTATATAATATGTGTATTTTGTACATTTGTCAATTTAAAGAAAAAGACATTAATAACCAATGTCTAATAATAGTTGTTTTACTTCTTCTTGATAATTCTTTTCTGTATCAACATGTACAACTGTATTTGATACTCTTGAAATAGCTGCGAATCGTTCATGATAAATCATTGTATATTTAGAATAGTTTCCTAAGTTTAATTCTGTGTATACTTGTGATCCTGTTGAACCAAGTTCAGCTTGTTTTTTTGCATAAAAACCTTGAGCAGAAACTTCTCCATCAAATTCATAAAAATTTATTACATATCTTTGGTCTGGTGTTTCTGCTTTATAACTTAAATCAACATTTCCACCTTCTGCTATAGCTATACCTGTTTGTTCTGTTACTATAAAACCTTTTTTCTCCATTATTTTTTTAAAATTTGATGGTTCTAATTTTTCTTTCGCAGTACAACCTGTAATAAATAATAATCCAATTAATAGTAATCCTAATAGTAATTTCTTTTTCATTTTATCCCCTCTACTTTATTTTAGTATAACACATAAAATTTTTTTGTTTTAATTTTTTTAAATTTTAAATGTAAAGATGTATAAAATTATTATTTTTTCAAATACTATTTATGGAGGTTATTATGAAAGAAGAAAAAAATATAGATATTTTAGATGAATTAAATAAAGGTTGTTGTATGGGAAGTGATGCAGTTAAATTTATTTTAGATAAAATTGAAGGTAAGAAATTTAAAGAAGTATGTGAAAACTTACTTGAAGAATATGAAGATTTAGAAGAAAGAATAAATAAAATTTATGATAGTTATAGTGATGATGATCCACATGAGACTAATGTTATGAATAAGGTAATGACATGGTCTGGTATTCAAATGAGAACTATGAATGATGGTAGTGATTCTAAACTTGCAGAAATGTTACTTCAAGGTTTAAATATGGGAATTATTGAAGGAAGAAGACTTATTAATCAAAAAGATGAAGATCCTAAAGTGAAAGAAGTAATGCAAGAATATGTAGATATGCAAGAAGAATATGTAGAAGAAATTAAAGAATTCTTATAAAAAAAACACCTAATTGGTGTTTTTATTGTGGGTTTGTAGTAAATTCTAATTGTAAATCTTTGAATTGAACATCGAACGGTCCATCTGCATAATTAAGCAAGTAATCTATAATAATAAACATAAATATAGCATCCTCTTTTGCTAAAAAGTAAACATCATTTTCCTTTGAAAGTGGATTCATTGACAAATCCATAAAGTTAATTGCTTGCTCAAAACCGTTACAGGACGCTTCAACTAATTCTGGTGTTGTACCTTCTACTGGTATACAAGTAGGTTTATAGTTATAGTTTATAGTTCCAAAACTCCCGAGATAATCTTTGATGTTAAAATATGCATCATATGCACCTTCATTTATAATTAAAAACAAATAAGATATCCCACTTTCATCAGATACAAATGTACCATTTATATTACTAATACTTAAGTTATCGTTATTTATAACTGCATTTTCAGCATCATTTACATTTCCTGAGGTCAATGCAATAGAGTATTCATCACTAATAGATTCTTCTGATAATTCTCCTGCACTGATAAAAGTTTGTGCTGCTTCCTCTGAAGTAAATCCATATATTTTAATTTTAAAATCATCAGCATTTGGAGTTACAGTTGTACTAGATGAAATAGTTAAAGTTGAAGAAAAAGCTGCAAAGCCTAAAGACATTCCTGCCACAGCTAATACTAATGCAACAATTAATAAAGCTTTAGTTTTTCTTGATTTTTCCATTTTCTGCAACTCCTATTCTAGTAAAATTGTACCCCCCCCCACCTCTTTGTCAAGTTTTCCACAATTTATGCTTACAAAAAAGACGATTACTCGTCTTTATAATCATAGTCCCATAGACTTAGTTTTCCATTTATTTCTATTGGTTCTATCTTTTCTATGTTTTCTAATTTAAAACCATATCCATCCCAGTTACTATCTTTTTGAAGTATACCATAATATACTAATGGATCTTTTTCTTGTAGTTCTTCTTTTAAATTATCATCTACATACACACAATCTGTTATTGTTGCTTTAGCAATTATTTTACCAGATGGATAATCTAGATTTAAGTGTTTATATCTTTCCATGGCTTTCTTATCTATACCTTTACCAGCGTGAATTAAAATGTCTCCTCTAAATTTAGTTCTCCAAGTTCTAAATTCATATTCTTTTAATCCTTCTGCAATAAGGGTTGCGAATGGTTGTTTTACTGTTATTACTTTCATTTTAATCACCACTTTAATTATAACACTTTTTTTGATATAATACCTGGTGTTTAAGAGGTATTTTTATGTATGAAATTCAAAAGAATATTACAAGACTTGATAATGGACAACCAACTTTCTTTTTAGATCCAAGTGAAGCCAGAGAAGTAAAAAGAAAGTTAGGAAAAAACAAAGTAAATGTTTTTTCTCCGTTTGTTGATAGTGAAAAAATTATTTACTATTTAGATAAAGAACCTGAAGTTATTTTATATGAAATTAAATGTTCTAATGAACTACGTCATCAAGATATTTTAGGTACAATGTTTTCTTTAAATATTAGTAAAGAAATGTATGGAGATATTATTCTTTATGATAATAGATATTTTATTTATATATTGAAGTTATTTCAAAATTATTTTGAAATGAATTTTACTAAAGTTCGTAATACTAAAGTTGAACTTAAAGAACTGGATTTAGATTATTTAAAAGATTATGAACGTGCTTATGAAGAATTAGAGTTAATTGTTTCTAGTGAAAGAATTGATACTATTGTTTCACATCTTTCTGGTACTAGCCGTACCTTGATTAAAGATAAAGTAAAAGATAAAGAGATTTTATTAAATCATGAAATATTAAAAAATCTTTCTTATGTTCTAAAAGAGAATGATACTTTTAGTATAAGAAAGATTGGTAAGTTTAAATATATTGGTATTATTAAAAATACTAAGAGTGGTAATTATATTGTTAAAATATTAAAGTATATTTAATTATACATAACATTTATATCAACTGCACCTTTAATACCTGGTACACTTCCGTTATTACATAATTGCCACACATCATAGTCTCCTGTGTATGTAGTTGTTTCTGTATAATGAGCTAACCATACTGGGTATTTTGTTTTAAACCAAATATTTTCTAAATAGTTTTTACTACTATATAGCATGGGTTTGTACCCTGCTTTTTCTATGGTATAGAAAAAGTTATTAGCCATTTCTGTTAGATTATAAAAGCTTTTATCAAAGGCTTGATAGAATGACCAGTTTTCCCAGTCAAATACTACTGGTAATTCTAGCTTATATGGTTTTAATTGTTCTATTACCCATTTAGCATCATTTTTTGCTTCTTTATTACTACTTGCGTATGTATAAAAATAAACTCCTACTGGGATTCCAACACTTTGGAATCCTTTTATATTTTGTTCAAAGTATGGGTCTATTACATATTCTCCACCTATTCCTTTTTGAGTTCCTACTCTAATAAAAGCAAATTCTACTCCAGCATTTTTTACTTGTTCAAAATTAATATTTCCTTGCCATTTAGAAATATCAATTCCTATTTTAGTATTTTCTGTTTTATGTTTAGCAATTATATCCGAAATCGGTTGATATACTGTTTTAGTTGAAGAACTACTATTTGTTTTTTCTTTAACTATTAAATTAAAATTAGTAACTGACGAATTACCGGATGAATCTGTTCCAGTGAATGTTAGTGGATAAGTTCCCGGAACATTTGGATCATATGTACCTGTGATTTCACATTTAGGAATGTCATCATAATTATCTCCACAGAATAATTCTTCTGCAAGATTGCCACTATAACCTTTAGTTACTGATAAACTACTTGATGAGAAAATATACGGAGATTTTGTATCTACTACTTCTATTTCAAAAGAATATGAAACTTCTATTTTGTCATCATTTACATATTTAAAATCAATTGGTTTTTTTCCAATAGTTTTTGTGTTTATTTCAAAATCATCATTTAGTTTTCCATTAATTGATTTTATAAAGTCAGATAGTTTAGCTTCTGAATACACTTCAACTTTTAAATTATCTTGCAATTCTACTAATATTTTAGCATTGGCTATTCTCCATTTATTATAGAAAAATATACCTCCTACTGTTAGTAAAATAATACTAAATAAAACAATTATAATAATTATTATTTTTTTCTTCATATAAACACCAAAGAAGAATAAAAATTATTCTTCCTCCTTTTAAATCTTTTTCCATAGTATTGTTAAAACATTTAGTATTGAAATAAATGTTACTCCGACATCTGCAAATACAGCCATCCAGATTGTACTTATTCCTAGTGCTCCTAAAATTAATACAACTAGTTTTACTAATAGTGCAAATACTATTGTTTGAATTGTTTTTTTCTTGGTATGACGAGATATTTTTATAGCTGTTTCTAGTTTTGTTAAATCATCTTTCATAATGACAATATCACTTGCTTCTATTGCTGCATCGCTACCTACTTGTCCCATTGATACACCTACATCAGCTATATGTAATACTGGAGCATCATTTACTCCATCTCCTACAAATAATACTTTTCCTTCTTTTTTTAATTCTTTTACTTTTTCAACTTTGTCTTCTGGTAAAAGTGATGAAAAATATTTGTTTATACCTACTTTTTTAGCAACTTTTTTTACTACTGATTCTATATCTCCTGATAAAATTACTAGTTCTTTTTTAATATAGTCATTTAATTTATAAATACGTTGACTACTCTTTTTAATTTTATCAGATATAACAATATATCCAGCATATTCTTTATCAATAGCAATATGAACTACTGTTCCTGTTTCTGAAATTGGTAATGTCATTACTTTGTTATCTTTTAATAATTGTTCATTTCCAATTAATACTTTTTTATTGTCAACTTCACAAGAAATACCTTTTCCACTAATTTCTTTATATTTTTCTACCGGTAATAGTTTAGCATCATTTTTTTCTTTAATTGCTGTTGCAATTGGGTGAAGAGAATATTCTTCTGCTGATGCTGCTATTTGAAGTAGTTTGTTTTCTTTTATATCAACAGTATAAATATTTGTTACTTCAAATACTCCTTCTGTTATTGTTCCTGTTTTATCTAATACTATATAGTCTAAATTTTCTAGACTTTCTAATTCTTTACTTCCTTTTATTAAAATTCCTTCTTTACTAGCTTTACCTATTCCACAGAAATATGCAAGTGGTACTGAAATAACTAAGGCACATGGACATGAAGTAACTAGGAATACTAATCCTCTATATAACCATGTTTTAAAGTCTTGTCCTAATATCGTTGGAGTAAAGATTAAAATTAATGCAGAAATTACAACTATTGGTGTATATACTTTACAAAATCTTGTAATAAATTTTTCTGCATTAGCTTTTTTGGATGGTGATTTTTCTATTATTTCTATTATTTTTGCTGCAGTAGATGTTTTATATGTTGATGTTGCTTTTATTTTTAAAATGTTTTCTTTATTTATACATCCACTTAAAACTTTGTCGTTTACTGAGACATGTTTTGGTTTTGATTCTCCAGTAAGTGATGATGTATCTAAATGAGATTCTCCTTCTAAAACAATTCCATCTAGTGGAATTTTTTCTCCTGGCTTAATTAATAAGAAATCTCCCTCTTCTACTTTTTTAATATCAACATCTAATATTTCATTATTAATTAATTTATGTGCTGATTCTACACGTAAATCCATTAATTTTGTAATTGATTTTTTACTATTGTCTACTGCTAAATCTGATAGGTATTCTCCTATATGAAATAATAGCATTACAATTACTGCTTCTTCATTACTTCCTATAGCAAATGCACATAGTGTCGCTATTATCATAAGTAAGTTTTCATCAAAGAATATTTTCTTTTTTACATGATGATAAGCACTAATATAAATTCCTGTACTGATGATAGCATATGATGTTGCAAGTAATGCTAAGTTTACTTCTGCTCCCCTCACAAAGAATGAAATTATAAAGATGATTATACTTAATAATATTTTTATTAAATCCTCATTTATATATTTTTTCATATACTACCTCCAAAATTATATTATTTTAAATTTATAAATTCTTCAATATTTTCAGTATTTGAATATACTGTTAATCCCCCAACTGAGTATGAATTAATTCCTGCTTCTTGTGTCATAAAGATTCCAGGGATTACATCCCATGGTTTTGTTGTTGATAATACTAGTGTATTTGTTCTTCCTGTTAATAAATTAGAAAATGCAAAACAGCAGGCATTTATATGCATAAAGTTTGCTGGTTTAACAGGATTAGTTAATAGTTTGTTAAAAATATATTGTTTTTCATCTTGCTTTTTATGGCATGATCCACAGAACTCGATTGTACTAGCATGTAGTGGTACTTTTTCACCTAAATTAATTCTCTTATGATTTAAATATGCTCCTTTACCTTTTATAGCATAGAACATTTCATCTAACTTTGGTAAATACATTATTGAAAATTGAATTTCTCCTTTATCTACAAATGCTAGTTGAATTCCCCAGAAAATAGATTTTTTCATATAATGAGCTGTTCCATCGATTGGGTCAATAATCCATGTACGATTTTGAATTGTATTTTCATTATTAAATTCTTCTGTTACGAAGTTATCATCTGGATAAGCATCTCTTATATGATCTATTAATAATTTTTCTACAATTAAGTCTGTTTCTGTTACAAATGTAGAATCTTCTTTTTCACGGAATTTAATTTTTACTAAATTCTTTTTGTTGATTGTTGATGTTGCATCTTCAATAGCGTTATATGCAAGATCAAATTCTCTTGTATAGTCATGATTATCTAAATAGTAATTCATCATATATTTTTCAAGTTCTTCTTCATAAGGCATTCCATCTTGAGCACCCTTGACTCTGATTTTCATACTTGATGCATATTGAGCTTTTACTACAGATTCATGAATTGTATATCCTTTAATTAGTGATGCTGCAAAGTTTCCATTAAATGTATCCCCTGCTCCTGTTGTATCTTCTACTCTATCTACTTCTATAGCAGGTATTCTTACAATTTTTTCTCCATCATGATATGCAACACCATCTGGTCCTAAAGTTACAATTAATTTATTAGGATACATTGCTAGACAAGAATCGATATCTGTTGTTTCAAATATTGTTTCACATTCTTTTTTATTTGCAGTTATGTATGTTATTTTATCTAATAATTCTTTATTTCCCGGTTCTGAAATAGCCAATCTTTGTGGACGGCATGGTGTTAAAACTAGTGGAACGTTATTGTCATAGCAAAAATTAATTAATTCTTTTGTTACTTCTTTTGGAACTTTTAATTGAGCTACTACCATTTTAGATTGTAAAAATACCTTTTTATATCTATCAATCATTTCAGGAGTAAAACTATCTATCGCACCAGCAAATCGTTCAATATCATTATCTTTTGTCTTTTCGTCAATGACAATTTTAGCGTAGTCATTACTTAATCCTTCTACTACTTCAATATTATTTGTAGTGATGTTATTGTATACTAAGTTTTCTAAAATTCTTTGTCCAATTGAATCTTTTCCTAAACGGCTTACCATTGTTACTTTTACTCCAGCACGTGCTGCTGCTACTGCTTGGTTTGATCCTTTCCCTCCTGGTAATACTAGGGATGGACAATCAGGAATTTGTCCTTTTTTATCTTTATAATAAAATTGGTCTAGAGCACATCCTCCAAAAACACAAATATCATATTTCATATTCTTCGCCTACCTTTATAGAATTCATATTAATTATATCAAAAATATTAGTAAAACTAAACATTTCTTTTAAAACTTTGTTAGCCCAGTTTCTAAAATCAATACCTTTTTGTATTTTTACTCTATA